>JBCDBQ010000072.1:0-18564 GCA_039183375.1 Pseudomonadota bacterium | reverse complement strand
TGCAGAGATCCGTCGACTGTACGGTCTGGATCGGCCAATCATAATTCAATACCTCGATTGGCTCGGCCGCGCCCTGCAAGGCGACTTTGGCAAGTCACTGTTTTTTCCAGAAACTGTTTGGGAATTGGTGGCCAGCCGCCTACCCACGACACTGCGACTTGCAGCCTTAGGCCTAGTCATTTCGCTGCTGATCGGCATTCCCTCTGGCGTCATCGCAGCGCTTCGCCCAAATTCATGGATCGATCGTTTCGCCATGACGGTCGCAGTCGCAGGGCAGGCGATCCCAACTTTTTGGATGGGCCTGATGCTGATGGTCGTTTTCAGCCTGATGCTTGGCTGGACGCCGATTAGCGGCGACGATACCTGGGCCCACTACATCCTACCAGCAGTAACCTTGGGTTACTATTCCACCCCGCCGATCATGCGCCTCACCCGTTCCGGCATGCTTGAAGTACTGTCTGCCGATTACATTCGTACCGCATATGCCAAGGGCTTGCACCCGATGCCCGTTCTGTTCAAGCACGCCCTTAGGAACGCTGTGATCCCGGTTGTTGCTTTGGCATCGGTTCAATTCGGTCACATGCTCTCGGGTGCGATTGTGATCGAGTCCGTATTTGCCATGCAAGGCATTGGCTACCTCGCTTGGGAATCGATTTTGCGCAATGACATTGCCGTAATCCAGGCAATCCTGCTGATTGTTTGCATGTTTTATGTTGGCTTGACGCTGATATCTGACTTGCTCAATGCCTGGCTCGATCCGCGTATTCGCGTTCACTAATGGGAGGCTAAAAAAGTCATGACCGATGTCACAGCTCCCCCGCCAAAGTCCGCCGCCACGAATACGAACGATGCCGCCCTCGACCCCACGCGTGTTCTTGGACCAAGCCCAACAGCGCGTTTCCTGCGTCGCGTCAAGGGCCATACGTCGGTCATTCTAGGTGGCGGTATACTGCTTGCCATCATTCTGATGGCCATACTGGCACCGATATTGGCGCCACACGATCCGTATGAACAAGATCTGTTTAAGCGCTTGTTGCCACCTTTCTGGATGGAGGGCACAAACCCAGCGCACCTATTAGGAACAGACAATCTTGGGCGTGATTATCTGAGCCGCTTGATTTATGGCGCCCAGATCTCCTTGATGATTGGCGTTTGCACTGCTCTCATTTCAGGTGTCATCGGCTCCGCGCTGGGCATAACGGCAGGGTATTTCGGCGGGCGCGTGGATACCGTCATCACGTTCATTATTACTACTCGCCTTTCGATGCCGATCGTGCTGGTGGCGCTGGCTGTCGTGGCATTGGTCGGTGGATCACTGGAAGCCGTCATACTTGTTCTTGGCCTATTGCTTTGGGACCGCTACGCGGTCGTTATGCGCAGCGCCACACAACAGGCCCGCAGTATGGACTATGTGGCCGCTGCCCGAGCCATTGGTTGTCCCACCTGGCGGATCGTTCTCTCTGAGATCATGCCGAATGTAATCAACAACTTGATCGTCATTGCAACTTTTGAAGTTGCTCACGCGATCCTCCTAGAGGCAGCTCTCTCGTTCCTTGGTCTCGGCGTTCAGCCGCCCGCCCCGTCCTGGGGGCTTATGATTGCGGAGGGCAAGGAGTTTCTCCTCTTCGATCCATGGGTCATCACTATTCCGGGCGTGGCACTATCAATCTTGGTATTGGCGGTGAACATGCTTGGTGATGGCATTCGAGACGTCTCAGCGCCAGAAAACCGTAGCTAGGAGATGGGCAACGTGAGTGCACTGCTCGAAGTTAAAGATCTAACTGTCGACATCCCGCTGACAGAAGGAGTGCTTCATCCGGTCAGAGGCATTTCATTCACTATTGAGCAAGGCGAAACGCTTTGTTTGGTTGGAGAGAGCGGCTGTGGGAAATCGCTTACGTCCCTTGCAATCATGGGTCTTCTACCAAAGCGTGCTCAACGACAGGCTGCAATCCTAAGGGTCGGCGACCTGGACATCTCAAAAGCAAGTTGGCGTGAAATGGCCAATGTACGCGGCAACAAGATGGCCATGATCTTTCAGGAGCCGATGACCAGCCTCAATCCGGCTTACACTGTCGGCAATCAATTGGAAGAGGCCCTGCTTCGTCACAACCGCGTATCTCGCAAGGAAGCGCGCGAACGGGCGATCTACCTATTGGAGAAAGTAGGTATCACAGGTGCGGCTGGTCGTCTAAATCAGTACCCGCATCAGCTTTCGGGCGGCTTGCGCCAGCGAGTTATGATTGCGATGGCGCTGATGTGCGGCCCGGGTCTGATCATTGCGGATGAGCCGACAACCGCGCTGGACGTGACCATCCAGGCACAGATCTTACTCTTGCTCGCTGAGCTGCAGCGCGAGTTCCAAATGGCGCTGCTGCTCATAACTCATGACTTGGGCGTGGTCGCACGTGTCGCCGACCGTGTTGCAGTCATGTATGCTGGTCAAATCGTCGAACAGGGTACAGCTGCCGAAGTGTTCGAGAAGCCGCTCCATCCCTACACGCGTGGCTTGATGGCCTGCATTCCCGTACCAGGAAAGACTGAGCGCGGCTCGCACCTTGGGTCAATACCGGGACTTGTGCCATCGCTGTTCGGAGATCTTCCCGGATGTGCCTTCCGCGACCGTTGCGCATATGCCAGAACCGATTGTACCAGCTACGAAGGACTGCGCACACAAAGCGAAGGCCGTGCATATCGTTGCATTATGACGCCAAACGAAGCCGTTCTCGCTGGCGCACAGGAGCAATTCGCATGAGCGTCATTCTCGAAACCCGCAACGTCTCCTGCGTGTTCAAAGTTGGCGGCAGTCTCTTCGCGGCAAAGCGATCTCTCCACGCAGTCAACGGTGTATCGATTAAAGTCGAGAAGGGATCGGTGCTTGGGCTCGTCGGCGAAAGCGGTTGCGGTAAGAGCACGATGGCAAAGATGCTCTTGGGGTTGCAGCCCGCTACAAGTGGCGAGTTACTTTTCGACGGCCAGCCGCTCGATCACATGGATCGCCTTGCCCGAGCGCGGCGGGTGCAGCCGATCTTCCAGGATCCATATTCCTCGCTCAATCCACGGAAGTCCATAGAAGATATCGTTACACTTCCGCTTCGGGTCCACAAGGTCGGCGGTCCCGCCGACTGGAAGGCACGGGCAGCCGAAATGATGGACCTTGTTGGGCTATCCCGCCGTTATTTGTCGAGCTATCCAAGCCAGCTTTCTGGCGGCCAGCGCCAGCGCGTCGCAATCGCTCGTGCTCTTGCCATGAAGCCGGAAGTCGTGATTTGCGACGAGCCAACATCGGCGCTCGACGTTTCAGTGCAGTCGCAAATATTGAACCTACTGATCGATCTACGTACGGAACTCGGCCTTACTTATGTGCTTATCTCACACAACCTCGCAGTTGTGGAACACATCGCGAGCCGCGTTGCTGTTATGTATTTAGGGCGGATCGTTGAAGAGAAGGAAACCGGTGCCCTGTTCAGCAACCCTGAACATCCCTATACACAGGCGCTACTCGCTAGCGTCCTCACGCCGGAACCAGGCAAAGGCGTGCCAGATACCCATTTGGGTGCACAGTTCCCGAACCCGCTCGAGCCGCCCGCAGGCTGCATGTTCCACCCACGTTGCGCCCGCGTCATGCCGCAGTGCTCACTGGAGATTCCGCCGACAATCTCATCCGGTGATGGACATGTAGAATGCCACCTTTATGGCGATGCGAATGAGCAAGCCGCTTAAGCGCCGGCCAAGCGGCTTGGTCGACCGCGAGATGAGCAAACTGGGGGCTATTTGGTATGACGACCCGAAGCACCGCCGTCAACAATGCGCTGAACTACTATGATCAAAGTAAGGATGGCTACTTTGATGCTCTTGCAGAGCTGTGCTCTATTCCAACCGAAAGCCAGAACCCCGCTCGCTTGCCTGAAATGCATCAGTATATCAACCAGGCTATAACCCCGCGGCTCGATGCTCTTGGGTATTCTTGCAAGGTCTATGAGAATCCTCTGCCGGGTTGCGGTCCGGTACTACTCGGTACCAGGTTTGAAGGTGCGAACCTGCCTACATTTCTGTGCTACGGCCACGGCGATGTCGTGATGGGCATGGGCGGGAAATGGAACGATGGTCGTGATCCTTGGACGTTGTCATTCGATGGCGACCGTGTGTACGGCCGAGGCGTGGCCGACAACAAGGGTCAGCATCTCGTTCACCTGGCTGCGATCGAAGCCGTAATAGAGGCTCGTGGCCACCTCGGCTTCAATCATAAGTTCCTGATAGAGATGGGAGAGGAGAACGGGTCCAAGGGTCTCAAAGAGATCGTCGCCGCTAACAAATCAGATTTCGCGACCGACGCATTTTTTGCCTCTGATGGACCACGTACCGAACTGTCGCGACCAAACATCACCCTTGGCAATCGTGGCTGCTGCAATTTCGACCTTACGGTCAATTTGCGTAATGGCGGTCACCACTCTGGCAATTGGGGCGGTTTGCTCGCGAACCCGGCGATCATCCTATCGCATGCGATCTCCTGCATCGCTGATTCACGCGGTAAAATCCTGGTCGAGGGCTGGCGGCCCAAGGTCGAGCAGTATGTTCGAGATGTGCTTGGCGACGTAACGCGTGAGGCCGGGCCAAGTGCGCCGACAATCGACGAAGACTGGGGCGAGCCCAACTTCTCCGCGATGGAAAAAGTCTCGACGTTCAATTCATTTGAAGTTCTCGCTTTCACGGCCGGCACCCCAGACAGTCCCGTCAACGCGGTACCACCGAAAGCACGTGCATCTTGTCAGCTGCGCTATGTTCTCGGCACGGATGAAGACAACATAACCGCGAACTTACGTGACCACCTCGATGCGGCCGGATTTGCGAATGTGCGTATTGAACCGCCTCCAGCCACTAACGACGGACGCTTCTATGCCAGCCGCACGGACCCGCGCCATCCTTGGTCTACCTGGATGAAGTCTGCAGTCGAGCGCGGCTCAAACCAATCGTGTGGCGTGCTGCCGAATTCCGGCGGTTCCAACATGACCCACATTATACAGTTCGTCCTTGATGCGCCAATCGCCTGGTTCCCGTTGAGCTATGCGGGCTGCTCACAGCATGCCCCCAATGAGCACATACTGAAGCCTTTGATGCGCGAGGGCTTGCGCCATGTGACCGGTATCTATTGGGATCTTGGAGATCCTGATATGCGCTATTGTCCTTGAAAGAATACCGGTCGCATCGAGGACTTGGGAGCGAGCTATGACCAAACGTGTTCTGATTGCCGGTTTTAAGCATGAGACAAACACATTCTCGGTGCTGCCGACCGACATTGCCTCATATCGCGAGCGCGGTCTCTACTCCGGCGCAGAAGTCGCCGATGTGTTCCGCGAGACGAACTCTGAGATTGCCGGTTTTATGGATGTTGCTGAACGTCACGGCTGGCAGCCGCAGTTCTCTCTTGTCGCCGATGCCAGCCCTTCTGGCCGAGTGACACAGGCCGCTTATGAAGAGATTACAGGACAGATCCTTGCCGATGCCGTGTCGGCGGGGCCGGTAGACGCTGTGCTGCTCCAGCTTCACGGCGCAATGGTCACTGATCACACGGACGATGGCGAAGGCCTGCTACTCAGAACGCTACGGACCAAACTCGGACCGTCAGTTCCAATCGGAGTAACGCTCGACCTGCATGGCAATGTGACGGACGATATGGCGCGCTATGCTGATGTTATCGTCAGCTATCGTACCTACCCGCACATCGATCAACGCGAAATTGCAAACGAATGCGGCGACCTTATCGCACGTGCCGTTGCGGGCGAGATCGCGCCCTTCTGTACTGTGCGTCGAGGCCCTATGATGGGGGGCGTCGATCATGGTCGAACGACAGCACCAGGACCGATGCGTGAGGCGCTTGCGAAAGCGGAAGAGTTAAAAGCTTCGCCGACCATTCTGTCAGTCTCGGTGCTGGCAGGTTTCGGGGCGGCAGATATTCCTGATGTCGGCCCCTCGGTGATTGTTGTTGGAGATGGGTATGATCCGATACATCGCAGCGGAGCCGATCGGCTAGTCTCTCACATCTGGGAGACACGAGATGTGCGAAGCGTTGACCCATCAACCAATGGTGAGGCCGTAACCGCTGCGCGCAAGAACGCCAAGATTGGTGCTCCGGTCATTATTGCCGATGCCGCCGATAATCCAGGCGGGGGCGGCTATGGCGACTCAACCGGTCTCCTGCATGCACTGTTTGAAAGCAATATCGACAATATCGCATTCGGTGCCTTGTTCGATCCAGAGTCTGCCACGGCCTGTCATGCGGCAGGTAAGGGGGAGATTGTTGACCTGCGTCTTGGCGGCAAAGTTGACACGATCTCCGGCCCACCGCTCATGTGTAAAGGCGAAGTCCTCACGCTATCCGACGGGCGCTTTCGCCTCGAAGGCCCGATGCAGGCAGGTGTCCCGGTCAACATGGGGCCGTCAGCTGCCGTTCGCGTTGGCGGGATCGATATCGTCATAGCTTCTCGACGTTACCAAAACTATGACCGCAATTTCTTCCGGACACTGGGCCTTGAACCAGCCGACTATGCAGTGATCGTGGTAAAGTCTTCACAGCATTTCAGAGCAGCGTATGCACCGGGCGCGAGCGATGTCGTGATGGTCGACGAAGGCAACGGGATTACGACGTTTGATCTAACGAGCCGGACGTATAGCAACGTGCGCCGTCCAATCTGGCCTCTTGATCTCAATTGAGTGCGGCAGAGGCCCTGCGGTCACCTCAATGATCGAGCCTCATAGCCTCGTTGGTGGGCTTGTGACAATCGATTTGAGAGCGCTATTGGGTTGTTCGAGCTTTGCCAAATCAGGCCGCGGCCGTTCCAACGTGGGATCACCTGCAAACGCTGCTTCTAACGCGATCGCAATGTCGAACAACTCGGCGTCACCGCGGAACCGACCAACGACCTGCATCCCGAACGGCATGCCGAATTCATCCACACCGCAAGGTAGTGATACCGCTGGATTTGTCGTTAGTGTTATGTACCAAGCCATCGCAAGCCAATGATAGTAGGTGTTTAACTTGCGCCCACCGATCTCGTCGACGTAAAGGGTTTTCCACGGGAATGGGGAAACAGCAACCGAAGGTGCAATTACGATGTCGTAGTCCTGGAATGTTTCCTGGAAGCGCCGAAAGATGCGGGTTTGCTCGGTGTGCGCCCAGGCAAAATCTGCAAGGGTCATGTTTGCGCCAAGCTCGTAGTTCGCACGAACGTTTGGTCCGAGTCGCGAGGGGTCTGCTTGGTAGTCGTCGCGATAGCGTGATACGTAGCTCACGGCCCGAATCACGTCGAAGCACCGCTCCGCTTCCCCAAAATCAAAAGCGTACTCCTCACATCTAGCGAACTTAGGGGCGAGCTTTTCAATCTTCCCACGGAAAGCTTGTGCTATTGGTTGATCAACGATGCCCGTTGCAAAGTCCTCGCTGTAGGCGACCCGCAGAGACGAGAGGTCGATGTCTCGCGGGCCTTCCAGGCTACTCGGGTGTTGGGGGAATGAGAGCGGATCGCAAGGATCAGCGCCGATCTGGCTCTCAAACATCAATCGAGCATCAGAAGTGTTGCGCGCCATCGGTCCCAGAACCGAAATCGGCGTCCAACCAAGCGGCCTGCGTTCCGCAGGGATCATGCCCGGTGAAGGTCGAAACCCAACCACACCGCAGAACGCAGCTGGAATGCGGAGCGAGCCTCCAGTATCTGAACCTGTGCAAATTGGCAGCAGATCAGCGGCCAGCGCCGCAGCCGAGCCGCCTGATGAACCACCTGCTGTCAGTTCCGGGTTGAAAGGATTGCCGGTTGCGCCCCATACGGAGTTGCGCGTATTTGCTCCAGCGCCGAACTCAGGCGTGTTGGTCTTACCTACCATGATCGCACCGGCTTTGCGCAATCTCGCGACTGCAACGCCGTCATGCGCCGGCACATGATCCTTGAACAGCGGCGAACCATAGGTCGACAAGACATCCTTGGTGTTTTCAAGGTCCTTTACGGCAAAGGGAAGGCCGTGCAATGGGCCGAGCGCTTCACCATTGCGGACGGCCGCCTCGGCTGACTTTGCTTCTTCGCGGGCCCGCGTCAAACACGTCGCCGTCACTGCATTTATGGCAGGGTTGATGGCCTCGATACGTGCAATGAACGCCTCCAGAACCTCAACGGGAGATAGATCACCGTTCGCAATTTTATCACGCAACTCGACAGCCGTAAGACCAACCAGTTCTCCCGACATCTTTTCCATCCTGTTTCGCCCATGTAAGCAGTTCACATTGCAACATGTCAGCGCCGCGAAGACCAAATTCTAAATCGATTTGTGCAGCGGTGCACTGTTACACCATAGGCAACCATGTTGTAGTGTAAGCGTATTGTTTCGTCTTCCCAAATGTGCTGATCTCACTCGTTGTGAGAAGGCTAGTTCGGTATGTCGCGTTATGCTCCAAAGACGTTTTGGACCCTGACCTTCCACGACAAGCGCGAATATTTTGAAACGAGACAGAAGGCTACTGAAACGTTCATTCAGCGCATGGCGTTGGCTGACGTTGAGCCTGTTTGAGCCGTCGGTCTCGGTCCCAATGCTTGCCGTAAGCGGTTTACCAGTCGGCATTCAATTAGTCGGGCAGCAACATGAAGATGCTCATATGCCGGCATTCGCACGGTGGCTGCACATGACATCGCGCCTGTAACTGTCTGATCCTACGAATGCCAGACCCGAGTTCAGGAACTGAATAGATTGGCAAGTACTTGATCGTTGCTGCCGTGGTGCTCAGTAGTTGCCTGCGTTGCGCTGGGAGCAACAGTTCACCGACTGTCAGCGGGATACCAATGGTGAAATGTCCACATCTCGGACACTGGCGGTCCATCGAACGCTTTAATTGTCTTTAGGCAAAGCAATGTGTGCTCTTGAGCAGAAAGTGTTGGCGCTCGGTTAAACACCTTTACTCTACATCCGACACCGCTGCTGCTCACGCGCAGCTTTGTGTTTCGTGCGGAACGTAACATTGGCGTTTTACAAGATTGATTGGCATTTGCGCAAACTGCGTCTCAAACCCATACCATACGAGTGGAGTTTCAGCAGGACACCCGTGCCTTAAGATGCACTTTGGGTGGATGCATCTCGGTGTGCTGCTAGCGGGGTTGGCCAAACTGCTTGTGAAACGCACGCGCCAAGGCTTCGGAACTCGCATAACCGTTGCAGTGTGACACAGTTTTATGCGGTCACTACTTTCGATGTCTTTAGGAGCCAGGGTCATGCGCCATTGTCTAAGGTAGGACTGCGGGGTGCGGCCTGGAAAACTGTGAAATACATCAGCAAACCGGCTCAGCTAAATGCCTGCTAAGTCAGCCAGTTCATCGTTACACAAGGATCGTCCCGGGTTCTCATGCATGGCAACTATGGCTTTGCTGATACGCGCGTCTGCCAGGTCGGCGAGCAGTCCCGTTTCGGCAGCACCTCTCTCGATCTCCGCTCCGACCAGGCGAACGAGTGCGCTCTTTTTATCATCGTGGCGCACTGGCAAGGGAATACTGCCTTGCAGTGCCTTGACGAGTGGCTTGGTCTGGCCAACCCAGTCTGCGAATAGCTCCACTAGCAGGACGGCATCATCGCGGCGCTTGGGGACACGCCCGTCTGCGTTGAACTCAATGCAACTCGGTGTCTGCGATTCTGGATCATCAAGAATAAGCAAATTGCTACCTTCGGCGGGGGCAAGGCGGCCAGTCATCGGTGCCATAACGAGACCGTAATGACTATGCCGAATGCACCAAACAGATTCTTGAAGCCTAGTATGCGATCTATTCTAAGTTTCCACAGAAGGTCAGTAAGCTTCGGCACTGCATCTCCTCGAAACACATTGGTGTACCAACTCTGGCGCAAAAGGTGCTACGACCGGCGTCCTTGGACAATACGATTGAGCTTCATGGCGCAGAATAGAATTGCAAAACCAGCAAGAACACCTTGACCTATCGATGAGTATTGCAGTGCTTCTAGAACATCTTCCCCAAGCCCTCTTGCGCCGATCAAAGAAGCAACCACCACCATGGTGAGGTTCAGCATGATTGCCATCGGCTCGGCTGACGAAATCTAGCGGCGACACTCGCCTACTCACTTCAATTTTTAGTAACTGCCAACTATCTCTGAACTCCGAAACGAACTATGAAAAATCTCAATGAAATATCAGAACTGTCTCATTCCTAGAATGATCATCATCTTACATAAATTGAGAATATATGATGCACTGGCTGCACTGCTCCGTAGACAGTGGCCTACGGATCGACAGCCGAGACATCTGAGCAATTGAGGTGCATGAGATGGGCCTAAGGATCGGTGCTGATATTGGTGGCACTTTCACGGATCTCGTTCTGATCAGTGATGACGGTAAGCAGTTTCACTTCGGCAAGGTCCTGACAACGCCAAGACAGCCTGATGATGCTGTTGTTGCAGGGGTCGGTAAGGTCCTTACCGAGACAGAAGCATCAAGGGCGAAGGTCACGAACGTAGTGCACGGCACAACGCTTTTCACGAATGCACTGATCGAACGCAAAGGCGCCAAGACCGCCCTTATCACGACAAAGGGATTTCGCGATGCCATCGAGATTGGTCGCGAGCATCGCTACGACATTTATGATCTTTACATTCGACGGCCGGAGCCTTTGGCGCCCCGGCGTCTCCGATTCGAACTTGATGAGCGTGTACTCGCCGACGGATCGGTTCGCAAACCGCTCGATGACGACGAAGTCAAACAACTTGCTCATCAGCTGAGGAATGCCGGCGTTGAGGCCGTTGCCGTCTCGCTTATCCACTCGTATGCCAACGATACACACGAGCGGCGCGTAGCCGAAATACTGAGCCGCGAAGCCCCTGACCTCTCCATAACAATCTCGAGTGATCTGGTGCCTGAAATCGGTGAACACGTTCGTGCATCAACCGTTCTGGCAAATGTTTACGTGAAAGGAATCGCGCAAAAGTACCTTGGCAGGTTGAGCCAGAGACTGCGAGACGAGCAGGATCTTTCAACACCGCTCTACATTATGCAGTCGAACGGCGGTGTTTGCGAGGTCGAAGCGGCGGCTAACTATCCGATCCGCTTAGTGGAATCTGGCCCGGCGGGGGGCGCACTTGCTGCCGCCTATTACGGGCGTCTGCTCGGGCATGAGGATATCTTATCCTTCGACATGGGCGGCACCACAGCCAAGGCCTGCGTTATTGCCGATGGAAAGCCGTTGATTGCGAACGAGTTTGAAGTCGATCGGCAGTATCAGTTCAAGAAACAAAGCGGCCTGCCAACAAAGATCCCCGCAATTGAGATGATTGAGATCGGAACAGGTGGCGGCTCTATGGCGCGAGTCGATGCTTTGAGGCGTCTTCAAGTCGGCCCCGATAGCGCCGGCTCAGAACCCGGCCCTGCCTGCTATTCGCTCGGCGGCAGACAACCCACAGTTACCGATGCTGATCTCTTACTTGGCTATCTTGACCCCGGCTTCTTCTTGGGAGGCGAGATGATGCTTGATGTTGATGCCGCAGCTCAGGCAATCAACGAATATGTCGCCGAACCATTGGGTATGACAGTTCTCGATGCAGCCTGGGGAATCCATCAACTCGCGAACGAAAGCATGGCATCGGCTGCGCGTATCCATACGATTGAGCGCGGCAAGAACATCATGAATTTCCCGGTCTTCACCTATGGGGGCGCAGGTCCGGTTCATGCATTTGGTGTTGCCCGTATTCTCAGGAGCCCACGCGTTATTTGCCCGCTGGGTGCCGGGGTGATGTCGGCGGTCGGGTTCTTGACGGCGCCGATTAGTATGGATTTTTCGCGCTCTCTGCCCGGCATTCTCGATGAGATGAACTGGGATGACATTGCGCGTGTCGTTAACGATATGGAGAGCCAAGGCCGCAACATACTCTCAGAGACAGTGGCTTCAGGCGACATCGGTTTTCAGCGTTTCGCTGACATGCGTTATCTCAAGCAAGGATATGAAGTGCGCGTCCAGGTGCCCGTTGGTGCGCTCGATGCATCGCGCCGCAACGAGTTGAAGGAGAGCTTCGAGCAGGCTTACAAGGCAATCTACGGGCACACCATGTCGGGCGCGCCAATTGAGGTGGTCTCCTGGCGCGTCGTCGCGCACGGTCCCAATCCAGAACTTGTTCTGCCAAAAGCGAATGCCAGAAGTTCTGGCGGGATTGAGAGTGCACTCAAGGGCAATCGAGAGGCCTACCTGCCGCTAATCAAAAAGCGCGTCGAGGTACCTGTTTACGACCGCTACGCGCTAAGCGTCGGAGATATTCTTGAAGGCCCGGCGATCATAGAGGAGCGCGAGTCGACCGTCGTGATCAACGGCTTCTCACGCATTCAGGTCGATGAATTCAATAATTTGATCATCGACCTTCCCAAAAAAGACTGATTGCTGTTTCGAGACAGGAACGGAGACACGCTCATGCCGATTGACCAACTGTCACTCGATATTCTTTGGAACCGACTCATTGCGACTGTAAACGAGCAAGCCGCTACACTCATGAGATCGTCATTCACATCGATCGTTCGCGAGGCTGGTGATCTATCTGCCGGCGTTTTCGATCGCCGAGGCCGTATGGTTGCCCAGGCTGTCACCGGCACACCAGGCCACATTAACTCGATGGCGACAGGCGTCGTGCATTTCCTCGAAAGGTTCCCGATTGACTCGATCGAGCCAGGAGATGTGCTCGTCACGAACGATCCCTGGAAAACTGCATCGCAGCTGAATGACATCACGGTTGTCACGCCGGTGTTCAAGGCCGGCGAACTCATCGCGTTGTTCGCCAACTGCTGCCATGCGCTCGATATTGGCGGACGCGGCTTGTCGGCTGACTCGCGGTCGGTCTTCGAAGAAGGTCTCTTCATCCCAGTGATGAAGCTTTACGACAAGGGCAAGCCGGTTGACGCTTTTTTCGATCTTCTTCAGGCGAACGTTCGCACACCGGAAGAGGTGCTGGGCGATATCCATTCGCAGGTTGTTGGCAATGAGGCGGGTGCTAACCAACTATTGTCTTTCATGGATGAGTTTGATCTCGATGACATTGAGGATCTGTCTGACGAGATCATCAGTCGGTCTGAGGCTGCGATGCGCCAACGCATCCGTGATTTACCAGATGGACGCTACGCTTACCAACTTGCCATCGATGGTTTCGAAGAGCCCCTTGAATTGAAGGCAGAGATCATCGTCACCGATGATGAATTGACGGTAGACTTTGAAGGTTCACCGGGGCCGGTACCGCTCGGTGTCAATGTCTGTCTCAACTATACGGCGGCTTACACCACTTACGGCATTAAGTGTGCGCTCTCGCCAGATGTACCAAATAACGAAGGCAGCTTCCGGCCGGTCCATATCACGGCACCGGAAGGTAGCCTTCTCAACGCTAAGTATCCGGCCGCAATCGGTGGTAGGCATCTTGTCGGCCATTTCTTACCATCCGTCGTAATGGGTGCCCTGGCCAAGGCGCTACCGGATCGCGTTATGGCTCCAGGCTTTGATGGGCTATGGGATACACATATCTCAGGAACGGCAGCAAAGACAGGCAAGAATTTTTCATACACATGGTTCGCGTCCGGGGGGACTGGAGCCCTGCGCCATAAGGATGGGCTATCGGCCACTGCTTATCCGAGTGGGATTGCGGGCGTGCCTGCCGAAGTGACAGAAGCCCTCTCACCCGTAGTAATCCGTCGGCGCGAACTTCGCGCGGATTCAGGTGGAGCCGGTACGCATCGCGGTGGGCTCGGGCAGACATTCGAAATCGAAGTGCTGACCGATGAGCCGTATTTGTTCTCGGGCCTCTATGAAAGAACCGAGCATCCGGCACCAGGGTTGGCAGGCGGGCACGCAGGGCCGCCTGGCCGTCTACTCGCAAGCAAAGATGTTGGTCTGAAACCAAAAATCTCGCAGCTACTGCCAGAAGACACGATCGTGACGCTCGAAATCCCAGGCGGTGGTGGGTTCGGCTCACCTTTGGAGCGTGACCATGAAAAGGTGCTGGATGATGTCGTGGACGGGTATGTTTCGGTCGAAGCAGCAAAATCTGAATACGGTGTGATTGTTCACACTGATACGCAGTCGATAGACCGGGCTGAAACAGAGGTATTAAGGGCCGAATTGGCCAAGCAGGTGGTCGCAGCAGAGTAACAGGCGCGACCAGAACTAAATCCAAGTGGAATGGTTCCCATCAATAATATGAGCGTACGTGCAATTGGTTCTACCGAACACCTTCGCCCTCGGGCGCGCTTTGTAGGCATGCAAGCCCGCAAAGATGAACTGCGCACCCAGACGTCGGATCTGGCTCCGGATACTGTCCAAGGCAATGTCGCGATCCTTCCCAAAGATTGGGCAACGGACTTCCTCCGCCTCTGCCAGCTCAATCCGAAGCCATGTCCTCTGCTCGCGAACACGGAACCAAGTCGGTACGCGGCACCGGAACTTGGTGACGTTATCGATATGCGAGCGGATCTACCAATGTATCGCGCTTTTAGAGACGGCGGGCTTGTCGATGAAGTCGCTAATGTCAAGGCGTTCTGGCAAGACGATGTTGCCTACCTGATCGTTGCTGACATTCGCAATCTGGGCAGCGCTGCACCTGCTCAGGTCTGCACTTTGGAGTTCTTTATGTGATTGCGGCGCAAGAGCAGAAACTGACCGATGACTGAGTTGGGTCATCTGCGGATCTGAGCAGCGGCAGGTCGGGATGCTCGCTCTTCTACTCGATAACCGACATGATCACCTGCCACTGGGCTGAGGTCAAAATCCCGATTTGGATAGCTGTTCTCTCAGACATCACTTCGCTGTGAGCAGTCATAGTTTCCGAGCAAAAACCGTACAAATGCCATGACTGGCCGGTCACCTTGGTCAGCGCATTAGTCGCCGATTGTGGTAGCTCGGTCCCCGGGTGTTCAAAAAAATGGAGTCGGAGCTTGATGCAGATGGACCTCCGTAAATTGCTGACGGCTATTGCCATCATGCTTCCCTGGGCATCGCACTGTTGTGCCCAAGCAGAGCAGGGCAACCAACCAGTGCTGCAACGTTACAGTGATGAGCTCCTTAAGCAGGATGGCGTGTGGAGGTCTCGTGGGTATGGTTGGTGGTGGGTGATCAAAGATGGCCGTGTGACGATCTATGATGCGGGAGCCGGCTACTGCAGCCGACGGTGGCAGCGATGGGGGTTGCCTCGTCATGCAGGCAGCGGAATGCTGATGAGTGCCAACGGACGAACTATTCGTCTGACGCTTGGCGACCGAACATACTTCCATACCTTCGACAAGGTTTCCTCGCTACCGCGAGCCTGCCGTGACAAGTCGGAGTTAGGTCCGCGTCCTAATTTTGAAGCGATGGCAGCGATCCTTTCCGAGCACTACGCGTTTTTTGAGCAGCGCGGCGTCGACTGGAGCAAGCATCTGCAGGCACGTCGATTGCGAATTCATGATCATTTGACGGAACACGATCTCTTTTGGGAGCTAGCGGCGCTTATCAAGCCAATTGACGATAGTCATGTCGGTCTTGAAGGTCACGTTGCCGGCCGTCAAAGACAGTACGATCCTCCGCGGAAAACGCGGAAGCTTTCATCTGAAGCACGTCACAGGTTCCGGAGTATTGGTTATTGGACACGAGACATTGGCCCGGAACTCATCGGTGAGAACATCGTAAGCATCGGAGACGGCCGCATCAAGTACGGCTTGATTGGCCCCGATGTGGCATACCTTTACGTTTCCTCGACCGGTCGAAGCCTGCGGAGAGCGCTCAATGGTCAAATGGGTGAGGTTCGTAAACATTTTCGTGGTGCGCGTGCCTTAATTATCGACCTTAGCAAGAACTTTGGCGGATCGGATTATGTGGGTAGGCGACTAGCATCGAAGTTCATGAAGAAGCGAACTCTAGCTTACTACAAGTATGCAGGAGATGATCCCAGTGCCAAACCGCAACCAATATACATCGAGCCATCCAAGAAGGTCCTATTTGATGGCCCAATCTATGTTGTTACCAGCGCTTCGACTATTTCGGCTGCAGAGATCCTAGTCATGAGTTTGAGGGCGTTGCCCAACGTCACCCATATCGGTTCGGCGACGCGCGGATCTTTATCCGATATATTGACCAAACGGCTTCCAAACGGTTGGATTTTGAACCTGTCCAATGAGGTTTATCTCGACCATGAAAAAACCGCCTGGGAGGGACTCGGTATCAAGCCGCATATCGAATTTGCAGTAAAGCGTCGCATGTCGAATGAAGCACAGGATGCAGCGGCTGCTCGTCGTGTTCTCGATTATGTTCTGCGCCTTCCGGTTCGTAGACGCGCTTTTGCGAAACCGCGCTCCTGAAAGCCTCACCATCTTGGTGCGATACTTCGCGTTGGTGGTTCAGGCGCGCGATGCGTACACGCTCAGTGAGACGCTGGACCAGAAGGTCTTGGAATGAGAGGTTGATGGCTGCGAATAAAATTCGCAAGTCGATCCTCCAGATCAATATTGTCACCCAGCAACGTTATTCGATCTGAGACCGCATAGTGCGTCAGTGAGGCGAAACAGATTGTGGCCGCCAATAACACACAAATACCTTTTGCGTAGGCGCGGCTGGTGATCAAATTGCCTCTTGGCAGATACACTCTAAGTGCCGCCGTCCAGATCAGGAGACAGCCAGTCATGATTGCAATGCTCACGATAAGAGTGATCAGCCAAGCGTACTGGGCCTCATGGAGCGGGTTCCTTGTACCACCGATGGAATAAGCGGCGACGTACTCAGAGGTGTAGTAGTAGGCTACGGAAGCCAATGTTCCAGATACTACATAGGCCATCAGTAGTCGTTGCCGCCCTTGCTTCGAAGTTCCTCGCCAGTTTGGCGCGGATAAGATGGCTAGCAGCAATCCATAGCCTATCCCTGCAGACAAGACTGTTAGAGCAAAAAGGAATGAACCAAATGCCTCTTCTGGCACAAACGGAGGTCTTATATCGCCAAAGATGTTCTTGGAGAAAGTGACAGCCAAAAACGGCAAGCTCATCAATGCGAAATACGCTGCGCCAAACCAGAACCATGGAGTGTGCAGCATGAAAAAGAGCCCGGCCTTTGCTGAGCGTGAAATCCAGTTTATCCAATTCGAGGACGCGCTCGGAAGCACGCCAGTCCCGATGATGTGCAGCAGACCAAATGTAAAAGGGCATAAGAGCCAAAAGCTGTTTGTTGCTTTAACGGATTCACCAGTCAAGTCAGTCTGCAGCCGTTCCGTGAGTATTGCTGCACCGACGAGCATCGCCGCCAAGGTCGGGGCTACTCCGATGAACATAATATCACGGAACGTAGGAGAAGTGTCTCTCATAGCCTCTGAAGACTAGAGAGCTTGCGTTTACGATTTGTAAATAGTTGACGGTTCGATTCTTGTTGTCAGCTTGTTTTTGAGCGCACTCGGATTAGCGTCGACAAATGACCGAAGTAGCTCCGCCATTTATGACGCTGGTCATCCCGCTAAGATGCGTCTCCATACCTTTTCATAAGGTGCAGAGTAGTTTCGTAGGCCAGCGCGTAAGCGAACAGCAGTGCAAACGCAATTGTAACGCCGATTGCTGATCCAACAATGAAGAGTATACCGCCTGCACCAGCTACATCGACAATGAGCACATCAAAAAAAATGCAAACAATTGGGATGAGCAGTACGGCTATTCCGAATGTTTTAGCGACGGCTCGCGTTGGATGGGCCTCCTTTCTGGTCCGTGCTACGACTATTCCTGGAAAGATCCCGATCAGGAACAATAGATTCACGTATGGCTGCGCAGAGTACCAAATCGTGTATAGAAGCGCGGTGCCCAGAATCGCTGCGTTCAGCAATATCGCCGCAAGCACGAACAAGGTTGCAGCTCTGATCTGAACCATCGATGGCATGTTACTTCCGTGCTGTTTTACCTTGACTCGTCAAGGCCGCGTGCAGTGAAGGTTCGCTCTATCAGTCCCGAAGCAACACACTCCAGTTTAAGAATGTTCAGCGGCAGCGATTATGACTGTTTATTGCATGATCAAATGACAATTGGTCTGACAGGTTCTGGGAGCTTTGGATTAGCATGAATTTTTGGCAAGCTAATCCCTCGCAACGGGAAGTCCGTCAGGAACGGTGCGTTGGCTTACATCTTCGACGTCATCATGTCAGTGCAGACATCATCGATGTCTCTTTGGGCAACGTCGCGCAACGACAGGAGCTTTCTGCGGTACTGTACCGTGATCGCTGCAAAGTTTAGATTTGAACTTCGGTTGACCTTGCCTTCCACGACAGTCTAGCCCCCTGCGTCTGGGCCAGTGCTTTGCGATTTCTCTAATAGCATTTCGGGCACCGGCGCACGCATACCAAGGGACTGGTGCGGTCGAACGTATGACAAAATTTCACCTCTAATTTGGGTTTGAAAGGCTCAACATTGCTGGTTTGCAGCTATTTGTATATTAATCATGAAAGTACTCTAGCACGTTTACTTGGCAACCATGCTAACATTCCCTTATCCTCAGTGTTATTTTTGGTATACTGAACGCCAAAATTATCGACTTCGACACTAACAGTTTGCAAGGCGTA
>JBCDBQ010000071.1:0-18716 GCA_039183375.1 Pseudomonadota bacterium | reverse complement strand
TTCTCAGCCAGGATGCGAAGGCACTCCTCACTGGTTACCGTAGCTGACCAAGCTTCAAACTCATCCATGAGTTCGCCCCAGTTGACGCGCCGCTTCATATATTCCTGGAACCGCGGGTCTGTCAGCCAGTCCTGTCGATTGGCGGCAGCGGCCATGCCTTCGAAGGTGCGTTCACTGGCAACTGACAGGTTCAGGTAGCCATCCGAGGTCTCGATCGGCCCGAAGATTGGTCGCTTCGGCTGCGGCGGCATGTCGAACTGGGCGGCCTGGATCTCAACCAGAGGCAACGAGAGCATGCTCTCTAACATGGACGCATCAATGTGTTGGCCTTGGCCGGTCTTGTGGCGTTGTTCTAGGGCCGTCGCGATGGCACCAAAGGCATAAGTTCCAGTCAGGACATCTGCAATAAAGATCCCGCAGTAATCAGGACGGTCGCGGTCCGGCTGATAGGCTGTATGCGTGAGATCAAATCCAGATGTTGCGTGAACCACCGGAGCATAGGCCGGTTGGTCGGCAGCCGGGCCGTTCTGACCATATCCTGAGATCGAGCAATAGATAAGCTTGGGATTGATCTCAGACAGTGCCGCATAGTCGAGACCGAAGCGCTTCATCACACCTGGCCGAAAGTTCTCGACCACGACATCAGTGTTTTCGATGAGCTTTTTGATGGCTGCTGCACCGGCCGCGCTTTTGAGGTCGAGGACGAGGCTCTTTTTGCCGGCATTGAGCTGGCCGTACATAGCACTGGCACCATTACGCAATGGCGGGCGCATCCGCATCATCTCACCGCCAGGCGCCTCGACCTTGATAACGTCGGCGCCGAGATCAGCAAGTAAGCGTGAGCAATGAGGCCCCGCGATCGTCGTTGAGAAATCAAGCACACGGTATTCGGAAAAAGCTCGTGTCATTATCTACTGCCGGTGTTGCATTATCTTTGAACTCCTTCGATAGCACGATGGTTTGGCCGGTGGTTCTGATAATCGCGACTGACGATCCAAAACATGGCTTGGGACCACGAGCTGATCGGTCTCATGTGCCTGACAGTGTCAATTTCCTGGGACAGCGGTATAGTTGGATCAATAGAAGTTGGCCGCCAATCAGGACACCGCGAGACATGACCCAGACATCAAATCCGTTCCTTAACGAACTCGCCAAGCTTATGACGGATGCCGCTGGAGCAGCGCAGGGCGCCAGACAGGAAGTCGAGGGAGTTTTCCGGGCGCAGGCTGATCGCGTTTTGTCTGAAATGGATGTCGTGCGCCGCGAAGAGTTTGAGGCCGTCAAAGCGATGGCCCAAAAAGCGCGCGAGGAGAATGAGGCTCTGGCAGCGCGGCTAGCCGAACTGGAGGCAAGACAAACGGTTGGAGCATCGTCTGATTGACGACTTTGAAGAGGCCATCAGCGGTCCATTAGAATCGCGGCATCGCCGATACAACCGCCGTCCAGTAGTAAACATGCCTTCCACAGTGTTACCCGCAGGTTCTCAACAGCTTGTCCAAATTTGACAGGCATTTCCATGATTCAACCCGATCTCAGCCACTTTGACCGTGGACAATCAGGAAGTCTGGTTGCCTAGCGGACTGCGATTCAGGTTTTTTCGCCTGACCCGCCGAGCCAAAACCTCCGGCAGAAATGTCCGCGTTGTGACGTGATGAATTCAACCTGACGCGTTGGAACGCAAAAACCACGCGGTACAATAATGAGAAGAGGGTGCGAATGGCTGCCGTGAAACAACCCGGATACGACCGTGTCACTAATCCCGTCGACCTGATCGAGCAGATTGCGCATCGTAACGACTGGAACTACGAGCGCCAGGCCGATGATGAATTGACAATGGTCGTCCAAGGCACCTGGTCGGACTATCATCTCTCACTTAATTGGCGTGATGACCTCGAGACGCTGCATGTTGCCTCGGCATTCGAATTCAAGGTTCCTGAAACGCGTCTCAATGAAGTCTATCGCCTGGTTGCGAATATCAATGAGCAACTCTGGATCGGTCATTTCGATGTCTGGACGCAGGAAGGCCTGATCATGTTCCGTCATGGTCTGCTGCTCAACGAAGCTGTAGCAACCACGGCGCAGTGTGATGCCCTGATCAAGGCGTCGCTGGAAGCCTGTGAGCGCTACTATCAGGCGTTCCAATTTGTCGTTTGGGCCGGCAAACCAAGCCGCGACGCCTTGGCGTCGACCATGTTTGAGACGGAAGGCCACGCCTGACAAGCTGGCCGCTGTCACAGCGTCTGAGACTTCCCACTTGCACTTGTGCTTCGCGCCGTTCAGACTCCCGGAAACATCTGGGAGGATGACGCATGAAGGATCTTTTGGACGGCCCTCTGGTACTGGCCGGCGCGGGCAAAATGGGCGGCGCGATGCTGACAGGATGGCTGTCTAGCGGGCTGCCAGCATCACAGGTTGTTGTGCAGGATCCTGGTCCTCCTCCCGAAATTGCAAAGCTCCTGAGCAACAGCGGCATCGCCTCACATCCATCCATCGATGGCGTGTTAACCGAGCCGCCAAGCGTTTTGCTCATGGCGGTGAAGCCCCAGGTCATGGACGACGTGTTTCCACCGCTGGCAAAGCTGGCCGGCCCTAATACGCTTGTCCTTTCCATTGCGGCTGGCAGAACCATGGCCGGTTTTGAGCGTCACTTGCCGGATGGGACGGCCGTGGTCCGAACGATCCCAAACACGCCGTCAGCCATTGGGCGCGGCATTACTGTCTGCGTTGCCAACGCACACGTCACCGAGAAGCAAAAGCAGGCCTGCAACGAGCTGCTCGCAGCCATCGGCGAGGTCGGTTGGGTCGACGATGAACACCTGATCGATGTCTCGACTGCGGTGTCGGGTTCGGGACCGGCCTACGTGTTCCTTCTAGCCGAGTGCCTGGCACAAGCCGGTGTTGATGCCGGTCTATCGCCGGAACTGGCACGCCAACTGGCGGACGCCACTGTGTCGGGCTCTGGTGAGCTGTTGCGCCAGTCCGATGAGGCGCCATCAACATTGCGCGAAAACGTAACCTCACCCGGAGGAACAACGTTTGCAGCCTTGCAAGTGCTCATGTCTGACGACGGCATGAAGCCTTTGATGAGCAAGGCCGTGAAAGCTGCCGCTGACAGGAGCAGGGAGTTGGCTGGTTAAGCAAGTTAGCTCACCAACGAGAAGTTGGATGACTATTGCCGCCTTAACAGCTCGGTTTTGATGCAGTGAACTTGTTGCATTTTCGCAAACTCCACAAATAAAGCAACGTCTGCTGAATTGTTGCCATCGAATTGATCAGCTAAGAGGACCCTCGGTACAGATTGATGTAGCGGGAGTAGAACAGTGTTGTGGTCAAGCAGACTTGCAGTGGTCTCATTAGCAGCGTTTTTGCTCGCTGCTTGCGCATCTGGCGGGCCAAGCGGCAAGCAGGTGCTATCTGCTAGGATCTCTCCTAGTAAAGCGCGCATTGTCATGTATCGGCTTTCGCCAATTGGATTTGCCATACAGCCGGATTACACGATCAATGGCAAGGCGATCGCACCATCCCAACCGAGCGGCTTTATTGTTTGCGAAGTTGAGCCTGGAAGCTACGCAATTGCTGTGGCGAATGTCGCAGGCGATCAGTCAATCTTCTCCGCTGGATCTGAGAATGCGCAGGTCCGTGTCGCGTCAGGCGAAACAGCCTACTTTCTCGCGCAACCTCAAATGGGCCTCGTGATCGGCTTTTTGACCATCTCACAGGTCAGCAAGGCCCAAGGGCGCAAGGACACGGCAGCATTGAGCAAAATCAGTGGAACCTGTCCGTGAGGTAGTGATGCGTTGCTGGGGTTACCCCCATAGCGAAAGTCCAAAAGGCTCACTTACCCCATTTGAGAGCCACAAGGTCATACTGGCGCGCCAGATGCAGCAGTCCTTCCCGCGTTGCAGGATCGAGCTGCGGCGTTGGATGGCGCACGTGGTCGGACTTGATAACACCACCGGCCATAAAGACCGTCTTGCAGGCGCGTAATCCACACTGCCGATTTTCATAGTTAATGAGTGGCAGTGCGTGGGCGTAGAATTTCTCAGCTTCATCCCTGTTGCCTTGGGCGTGAGCCTCGACGAGTGGTTTCACCAGGTCAGGCAAGAGCGCGCTGGTCATAGTGCCTGTTGCGCCGGCATCAAGATCGGCGAGAAGTGTTATGCCTTCCTCACCATCAAAGGGACCCTCAATGGCATCACCGCCTGCAGCAATTAGGCCGCGCAGCTTGGACGCGGCTTGCGGCGTCTCAATCTTGAAGTAGGCCACGTTTTCAATCTCGCGCGCCATCCGGGCCAGGAAATCAATGGAGAGATCAACGCCGGAAAGTGGCGCGTCCTGCACCATAATGGGTACGCCGACGTCGGAAGCTCGTTGAAACTGCTCGAATGTCCCGGTCGGTGAGCCTTTGAGCGCGGCACCATGATATGGCGGCATCAGCATAATCATAGCCGCGCCAAGATCCCGAGCACGTTTGCAGCGGTCGACGACGATCTGGGTAGAGAAGTGAGAACAGGTGACAATCACCGGCACCCGGCCGGCGACATGGCCAAGACACAATTTCATAAGTGTCTCGCGTTCCTCATCTGATAGCAGGAACTGTTCGGAATAGTTGGCGAGGATACAGATCCCATCAACGCCTTGATCAATCATGCAATCCAGGACGTTACACATGCCATCAGGGTCAAGGGCACCGGTATCAGTGAAAGGTGTTGGTGCAACTGGCCAGACGCCGCGATAGGGTCGTGTCATCGTTATCCTCCCAGATTTCGACCTGCGTACGATAGCTTGCGCGGAGAGACGAGCGAAAAGTGCATGAAACAGGCGTCTTATCGCGTTCGGCCAGCGTCATCCTCAACCCACGACTTGAACCTGACGCCGTCTCGTTTATTTGTATCGGCAAAGGGCATCGATCCCAGAAACTCTCACTATTGTCCGCGACCACGGCGCTGGTGCGGTCACTGAGGAAACGGAACGGTATGGCTGACGAACGCGACGCATTTTTGCGGCAGATCGAAGAAGAAGTCCGCAAGGAAAGGCTGGCCAAGCTGTGGGACAAGTATGGTGTGCTGATCATCGGCGCCGTCTCCGCGATCATTCTGAGCGTCGCCGGCTGGAAATGGTATCAAAGCTACGTGCAGGGCCAAGCTGCCCGTGCCGGCGCGCAATTTGTTGAAATTTCAGAGCTTTTTTCTGATAAAAAGAATGATGATGCAATCCGCGGCCTGGAGCAGATCGCAAAAGCCGGGCCCGCAGGCTACGGTCAGCTGGCCAAGCTGCGGTTGGCAGCGCAGTCCCGCAAGGCGGGCAAAACAGATGAGGCGATCGGCCATTATGAGGCACTAGCCGGCGATAGCGGAGCTGATGAGATCCTCCGAAGTTTCGCACAATTGCAGATCGCGGCATTAAAAGTGGATACCGCTCCCTGGACCGAGACACAGAATCGCCTCAACGATCTTGTCAAGGAAGAGAGCCATTGGAAGTACGCCGCGCGTGAGTTGATGGGTTTGGCCGCCTTCAAGGCGGGTAAGTTTGATCAGGCCCGTCAGGCATTTACCGAGTTGATGGCCGGACCAGACACCCCGGCGACCATTCGGCAGAGGGCGCAAATCGTAATGGCATTGGTCTCGCGGGAAAGTGGCGAGTCGGAGAAAGCTGCAGCGAAGGCGCCGGTTGAGAAGTCGGCGACGAAGGATGACAAACAAGAAGCCGGAGACGCGAAGAAGCAATAGTCAGGCTCGGCCATCACGCCGGAGCCGCAGTTGCGCCGCGTTTGTTTCTGTTATCGGCTCCGCAGTTCTGCTGGCCGCGTGCGCCGGAGGCCCACAGCTTCCGAAATTGAGCTCACTCAACCCGTTTGGCGAAAAAGCCCCGCCGCCTTTGGAAGGCAAGCGGGTCGCCATTATGCCGAAGAAAACCGGCATCGGTAGTGGTGAGCTGGCGACCGGCTCAATCCCGATTGCGCTTCCACAGCCCGTTCAGAATGCATCCTGGTCGCAACCCGGCGGCACGGCGAACAATGCGCCGGGTCATCTTGCACTATCACGATCGCTGCGACGCGCTTGGTCGTCCGGCATTGGCAGGGGCTCCAGCAAATACGGCCGCCTCACCTCAAGTCCAATCGTGGCCGAAGGACGTGTCTACGCGCTCGATGCAGCAGCGCACGTCTCGGCGTTCTCGGCGTCCAGTGGCGGGCGCAGTTGGCGCATGAATCTGACACCGGAAAAGGAATCGTCGCGCGAAGGCTACGGCGGCGGGCTGGCCTACGACGCGGGTCGTGTTTATGTGGCAACCGGCTTTGGCCGTGTGACCGCTCTCAACCCCGCGACCGGCAAAAAGCTCTGGGAGAAGGTCATCGGCATCCCGATCCGATCCTCTCCGACGGCGGCTCAGAACAAGGTTTTTGTCCTAACAACCAGTGGTCGTTTCTTCTGCCTGAACGGCGATAACGGTGAGATCATCTGGGAATATCGCGGGCTGACCGAGACCACGACGATCAGCTCAAACCCAAGCCCGGCCGTATCTGGCGATGTCGTAAGTGTTCCTTATCCCAATGGGGAAGTTGTCGCGATCCAGATTTCGACAGGTACTCCGTTGTGGAGCGATAGTCTGGCCAGGACTCGCGCGGCCTCGTCATTCGCTTCCATGAGTGATGCAGCGCGGCCTGCCGTTTCCAATGGCGTGGTGTACGCTGTCGGTCACTCCGGCCGGATGATCGCAACAAGTCAGGAAACCGGTGAGCGGCTCTGGTCAGCCAATATTCCGGGATCTCAGACACCCTGGGTCGCTGGCCAAACGATCTTCGTTGTTGATACTAACGGACGTCTCTCGGCGCTGAACCGCGATACCGGGCAAATCAGCTGGGCCGTGAAACTGCCAGATGCCCGCACATGGTCAGGACCTGCTCTTGCCGGCGGAACGTTATGGCTGGCATCGAAC
Organism: Pseudomonadota bacterium; assembly: GCA_039183375.1. Classification (GTDB taxonomy): domain Bacteria; phylum Pseudomonadota; class Alphaproteobacteria; order Rhizobiales; family Hyphomicrobiaceae; genus Tectiglobus. The sequence goes on along the minus strand of JBCDBQ010000071.1, from coordinate 11,780 downwards.
AAGGGCGGTTTGGTCGGCGTTGATGCGGTCTCGGGCCGCGTGACCCAGAAACTGTCCATTGGTGCGCCCGTTTATGTGGCTCCGGTTATCGCCAATGGTGTGATGTATGTGTTAACCGACAAAGCGCAGTTGGTTGCCTTCCGCTAGGCCAAGGTTTATGTCCTGGCTCCTTTAACCCTCGGCGGAGGGCCGCGCGCGGAGCCAAATCGAATGTCAGACATGCCAACAATCGCCATCGTCGGGCGCCCGAATGTCGGCAAGTCGACCCTGTTCAATCGTTTGACGGGGCGGCGAACGGCCCTGGTTTCCGACATGCCGGGGCTGACGCGGGACCGCCGCGAAGGCGAATGCGAACTTGGTGGTCATACGATCAAGTTGGTCGATACAGCCGGCCTTGAAGAAGCAAGTTCCGGCTCAATTCCTTCGCGGATGCGTGAGCAGAGTGAGCATGCAATCGCACATGCGGATGTCGTGCTCTTCGTGTTGGATGCCCGCGATGGCGTAACTCCGGCCGACAAGCAGTTCGCCAACATTGTACGCCGCTCCGGTCAGCCAGCCGTGATCGCCGCTAACAAGTGCGAGGGCCGACAGGGTATCGACGGCTTCTACGAAGCTTTCGAGCTGGGGCTCGGCGAACCGGTCGCCATTTCAGCAGAACATGGTGAAGGCATCGGCGAACTGGAAATCGATCTGCTCAATGCGCTGGGACTGAAAGCCATCGAGCGCAAACGTAGACGCCGCGGTAAAGGCGAAGATGCAGAAATCGATGCGGATGATGCAGATGAAGCCTTAGAGCAGGAGCCGGCGCGGCAGCGGCCCATTCGCATAGCGATTGTTGGCCGTCCCAATGCAGGCAAGTCGACCCTCGTGAACGCGTTGCTCGGTGAAGAGCGGATGATCACCGGCCCCGAACCTGGACTGACGAGAGACTCGATCGCTTCTGACTTTGAGTGGCAGGGCCGAAAACTTCGTCTGTTTGACACGGCAGGTCTGAGACGAAAGTCACGCATCCAAGAGCGCGCGGAAAAGCTCTCCGCTAGTGATAGCGTGCGAGCGATCCGCTTTGCGGAAGTCGTAATATTGATGATTGATGCCCAGGCCCCATTGGAGCACCAAGACCTCACAATTGGAGACATGGTCGTCAAGGAAGGTCGCGCATTGGTCGTCGCGATCAACAAGTGGGATACCATTGAAAGCAAGCAGTCGACCTTGTCGGAAATCCGCAAAACCGTGAAAGACAAGCTGGCTCAGGTGCCCGGCGTCCCCATGATACAAATCTCCGCGCTGGCAGAGAAGGGGCTTGATAAACTCATGGACGAGACCTTGCGGATCCATGAGACCTGGAACAAGCGCGTCCCAACATCCGAATTGAACCGATGGTTACAAGAAGCGGTCGCCCGCCACACACCACCGGCAGCGAAAGGGCGACGAATCAAGTTGCGTTACATGACGCAGCCATCCACCCGTCCGCCGACATTTATCGCGTTTTGTTCACAGCCCGCCGGGTTGCCGAAGTCATATTTACGTTATCTCACCAACGGATTACGCCAGGCATTTGACCTGCCGGGAACCCCGATCAGATTGAGCCTGCGGAAAGGCGGCAACCCGTATGCGGATTAAAATCGCGTGACCTGTATTAGGCTTTGCGACACTAAGTCATTGCAATGGTCTTGGCGTTACCGCATTGCTCTGCTAGCGCATCTGCTTCTCACGCCGGAGAAAACTTTAAGGAAATCAAGCGTGACCCAATATCTCGCACACCTATTCTCGCGAACGCGCGCCAAACACGTCACGAACTTTGGCATCATGTTCGCAATCTCAGCGTTTGCTGTTTCGACGTTTATGATGGGGGTTTCCCCTGCGGACGCCGTACCAAGAAGCGTCAGAAAAGCCTGCAAGTTTGACTACAAGCGGCTTTGCCCGAAATACCGTGTCGGTAGCGCCCGCATGCGTTCGTGCATGCGTAATAGCGTAGGTGGCATGTCCCCACGTTGCTACAACCGCCTGGTTGAGTACTACGGCGGGAAGCGGAAATTTCGCGGTAAGCGTCGCAGACGGCGCTAGGCGGTCGAAGCAAACTTGGCCAGCATTGCCGGCGGCACTTGCAACCGGCTGCACTCTCGTCAACATTGGCCACGGCTGTCGATTGATGGACGTGGTCTATGACGGAAGTTCTCTTCTATCATCTTGAGCATCAACCCTTAGAGCGGGTTTTGCCAACGCTGCTTGAGCGAACGCTTGAGCGCGGCTGGCGTGCTGTCATTCAGTCAGGCAATCAGGAACGCCTCGAAGCCTTAGATACTCATCTATGGACTTACCGCGATGAGAGTTTCCTGCCTCACGGCGTCGCCAAGGATGCAAACGCGGCGCAGCACCCCATTGTTCTGACTTTGGATAACGATAATCCAAACGAAGCCTCAGTGCGCTTTCTCGTCGATGGCGCCACAGGAAATGCCTTAGAGGGCTACACGCGCGTCGTGTACTTATTCGATGGCCGTTTGCCGGAGGCCGTGCAGCAGGCGCGAGACTCCTGGAAAGAAGCCAAGTCGGCCGGCTTCGACGTGACCTACTGGCAGCAAACCTCCGGCGGCAAGTGGGAACGCAAGGCGTAAGTCGAGTTGAGGAGTGCTCCTCAAAGCTTTGCGACCAGACTTGATGTCCGCTTGACAGGTTCCGCGTGATGCCCGCAACGTCCGCACCGCGCTTTAACCATAGCAACTGTTGAAGAGGCCGCCGCAGCTCATGCTGGTTCTCCCATTTCCGAACATCGATCCGGTCGCGCTGGCGATTGGGCCTGTAGAAATCAAATGGTATGGCTTGGCCTATATGGCGGGGCTGCTGCTGGGCTGGTTGTACATTCGTAAGCTGCTATCGGAGCGCCGGCTTTGGCCCCACTCCGAGCCCCCGTTTGAGTCAAGCAAGGCCGATGATCTCCTTTTGTATATGACGGTTGGCGTGATCATCGGTGGCCGTCTTGGGTTCGTCTTCTTCTATGAACCGGGCTACTACCTGTCGAACCCGCTTGAGATCATGGCGGTATGGCAAGGTGGCATGGCCTTCCACGGTGCACTGCTTGGTTGCGGACTGGCCATTTGGGCCTTCGCGGTGCGCAACGGCTGCAATCCGTTCAGTGCCATGGATGCCTGCGCGGCTGCTGTCCCGATCGGATTATTCTTTGGACGCTTGGCCAACTTCATCAACGGTGAACTTTGGGGGCGGCCAACGACAATGCCTTGGGGCATGATTTTCCCGGAGGCGAACCGCTATCACGGCGATTCCGTACCTCGCCACCCAAGTCAACTCTATGAGGCAGCCTTTGAAGGGCTGGTGCTGTTCATTGTATTGCGAATTCTCACACACCGTCATGGCGCACTGCAGTCACCTGGTCTCGTCACGGGAACATTCCTGCTGGGCTACGGTATGGCGCGCTCGTTCTGCGAACTGTTCCGGCAGTTTGATCCGGAACATGCGTTCTCGACCTACGGCCTCACGCCGGGCATCGTCTACTCGGTACCGATGATCCTGCTTGGTGTGTGGTTCATTCGCTCGGCCCAGGTTCGCATCGCGTCGTAACATGACGTCGATCCCACGCCAGATGAATTCCAGGATCGACCCGCAGGCGCGACGCAAGACGCCTTTGGCCGCGAAGTTGAAGCACCGCATAGAATTGAGCGGGCCGATCAGCGTCGAAGATTACGTGCAGGCCTGCCTGTATGATCCGGAACATGGCTACTATGTTTCAAAGCCGGCCATCGGGCATTCGTCTGACTTCATAACGGCTCCCGAGATTAGCCAGGTGTTTGGCGAGCTGTTGGGTATCTGGACGACTATGACCTGGCAGCAGTTGGGCTCTCCGGCTGCACTGAACCTCATTGAGTTGGGTCCCGGCCGTGGCACAATGATGGCCGACGCGTTGCGCTCGATCGCGAAAGTTCCTGAACTTGCGAGCGCACTTACAATTCATCTCGTCGATACCAATGCAGTTCTACGCCAATCTCAGCTGAGTAAGCTGCAAGGGCAAATCCCTGCGATCCACCACCATGCGTCCATGATAGAACTGGCAAAATTTCCGGCAGCCGAAAGGACTCCCAGCATCGTGCTTGCCAACGAGTTCGTTGACGCGCTGGGTGTGCGCCAGCAGATCATGTGCGACGGCCATTGGCGTGAGCGGACCGTCGATGTGAACGGTGATGGCGAGCTTGTCTTCTCAGTTGGTCGAGAGGAAGCGGTGGGCGCCAGCGGACCTGCAGCGGATAGCGAAATCCGGGAATCCAATCCTGCGATCGATGCTGGTATCCGGCAGTTCCTAGTTTCGCTGGCCCGTCGCGCGCCTGTGGCCGCTCTGTTCATCGACTATGGTTATACCGAGCCAACCATTGGAGAGACATTGCAGGCGATGCGCGCGCACGCATACGAACATCCTTTGACGTCACCCGGCGAAGCGGATCTCACGGCCCATGTCGACTTCTCGGACCTGGCCAATTGTTTGTCATCCAGTGGCTTCTGGATTGATGGCCCCGTCACTCAGGCGGAATTTCTAGGACGCCTCGGCATCATCGAACGGACATCCCAATTGATGGCACGCAATCCCGATAAGGCAGCTGCTCTCGAGGCCAGTACGATGCGATTGCTGGCACCCAATGGAATGGGAACACGCTTCAAGGCAATCGGCGCGCGCAATTGGGACGGTTCAACGTTGACTGGCTTGGCGCTGGCAAGTTGATGTTGGCGATAGGCAGTTGAACGGATAGAAGCACGTTGCAGAGAGAGTTCGACGCCCAAAAGCAGGCAGGGTCACGGGTATGATTGACGGAAGCGTTCTAACTGCGAACAATTTAAGTGGTGACGGCATTGCACATGGCTTCTTTACGCGCCAGGGCGGGGTCTCGAAGGGCGATTATGATTCTTTGAACTGTGGTTACGGATCTGACGATCAGCGCGCTTCCGTGGCAGAGAACCGGCGCCGCATATCAGAGCATCTCGGATCGTCACTGCCTGACGTAACAACAGTCTACCAAGTTCATAGTGCCGAAGTGGTCCACGTCGAGGAGCCGTTTGCGCCAGATACCGTGCCCAAGGCAGACGCGCTCGTGACAACAACGCCAGGTCTGCCCATCGGGGCATTGGCTGCAGACTGCACGCCGGTCTTGTTTGCCGATCCACATGCGAAAATCATCGGTGCAGCGCATGCTGGTTGGCGCGGCGCAGTCGCCGGTGTGCTGGCAGCGACGGTCGATGCGATGGAACAGCTTGGCGCCGACCGAACACGAATCGCGGCTGCCATTGGCCCGACGATCCACCAGCCGAACTACGAGGTCGGACCAGAGTTCGAAGCGCAGTTCCTAGAGCAGGATGCATCTCACGAACGCTTCTTTACGACGTTTGCTGAGGGAGGGAGACCACACTTCGATCTGCCGGGATACTGCCGTCACAGTCTCGAAGCTGCCAGAATCGGCAGTATTCTTGATTTAGAGCGATGTACCTATGCTGACGATTCGCTGTTTTTCAGCTTTCGCCGCAAAACTCATCTCTCCGAGACCGACTACGGGCGCCAAATCTCCGCCATTGTCATCACTTAGTTCAGTCATCCACAGATTCGCGTTGTCAAGTGCACCATCGTGTTAGGGAGTTTGAGGGAATTTCTGGTCATCCGTCTGGACGCCGATTATAGTAGCCGGTACATCAAGTTGTGGAGTACCGGTAGATTGACTTCGGCCGCAAAGTTTGTACGTCGGCCGCCGGAATTACAGCGGGACATTGAGAGGGGGACGTCAAGGTGACGACCATCGATGCTGCTGCGGCACGAAACGTACATAAGACGATCTTGTCCGCAGCCTTTATCGCACTTCTGACCGGCTTGGTCGCGGGGTGCACCAATGGTGGCGACGGTGTGCTCAGCGCTTTGTCGACCAATCAGCAGTCTGCAACCACACAGCAGGCGTCCCAGCAAACGGCACCTGTTAAAGGTCGGGTGGCCATCGCACCAATCATTGGGCCGCCAAACAACGTAACAGCACAGCTTTCAACGCAGCTTGTCGGCGCTTTGCGTCAGGGCGGTGTGCAGGCGATCCAGCCGGTCTCCGGCGCGGCTGCGGCACAGTCCGACTACACGCTACGCGGTTACATCGTTGCTGCGAAAGAAGCCGCGGGCACCAAGGTGTCCTACATTTGGGATGTCACTAATCCCAAAGGGCATCGCGTCAACCGTATTACCGGCGAAGAAATCATTGCCGGTGCGGCGACAGCGGATCCTTGGGCTTCTGTAACGCCACAGATCCTGCAGGCGATTGCTTCCAAGACGGCAACGTCGCTCAGTGCATGGATGCCGGCCAAGCAGGCGCCAGCAGCGACACCAGCGGTTAAGCCAGCATCTGCTCCGGCAACTCCGGTTGCGCAACGGCCGACGTCAGCGACAACCACGGCACAGCGCCCAGCACCGCAGCGTGTGGCGCAAACAGCGGCAAGGCCTGCACCGAGTGCACGCGCCACCGGTAGCATTCCGCGCGCAAGCGCCCTCGCTGTCGTTGTTCCACGAGTGACCGGCGCACCCGGCGATGGATCAACAGCTTTGGCGCTGGCCTTACAGAACGAACTTCGCAAGAAGGGTATCAACCTTGCCGCCGGCACAGCTGTGGGAACAGCCCATCGCGTCGAAGGTAAGGTTGCCGTTGGTGCGAACAGTGGTGGCAAACAGCCGATCAGCATAGATTGGGTTGTGAAGGACCCACGCGGTGCGAAACTCGGCACTGTTGCGCAGAAGAATGAAATCCCAGCCGGTTCGTTGAATGGCAAGTGGGGTCCAACGGCAAGTGCCGCCGCTGCAGCAGCTGCGCAGGGCATTATCAGGCTCCTGCCACAGAAGACCGCGTCTCGCTAGTCAGATTGGTCAGGCTTGGATTTGGCTGACCGTCCCGCCTCAGTCGACACAATTCTGACACGAAATTCAGCCCGGACCGTTTACAGGTCCGGGCTTGCTTGTTAGAAGCCGCGCGTTGGCAGCATGGCACAGGCGGAAGCGGCATGAGCGAGCAAGAACAGCGCGGCAGCGAGAACGTGAACAAACTGCGCATCAAACTTGTCTCCGGAAATGGTAACAAGCCGCTCGCGGATGCGATCAGCAACCACCTCGGCGTCCCCATAACAAAGGGAATCTGTCGGCGGTTCGCGGACATGGAAGTGTTCGTGGAGATTCAGGAAAACGTCCGCGGTGAAGACGTATTTGTTGTTCAGTCGACGTCGTTTCCAGCGAATGACAACCTGATGGAACTCTTGATTCTGATCGACGCGTTGAAGCGCGCATCGGCACGGCGTATAACGGCAGTCATTCCCTATTACGGTTACGCCCGTCAGGACCGAAAGGTCGGGGCCAGAACGCCGATCTCAGCCAAGCTCGTCGCCAACCTGCTGGAGCGCGCGGGTGCTGACCGCGTCATGACATTGGATCTTCACGCCGGCCAGATCCAGGGCTTCTTCGATATCCCGACGGATAACCTTTTCGCAGCACCAGTCATGGTGCGTGACATCCAGGAAAACTTCGAACTTGGAAATCTTTGCGTCGTCTCTCCTGACGTCGGCGGCGTGGTCCGGGCACGTGGTCTCGCCAAGCGGATCGATGCACCGATTGCCATCTGTGACAAACGTCGCGAACGCCCAGGCGAGAGCGAAGTCATGAATGTGATCGGTGATGTCGAGGGGCGGCGCTGCATACTGATTGACGACATCGTTGATTCCGGCGGCACGCTGGTCAATGCAGCGAACGCCCTGCTTGCCCAGGGTGCGCAGGAAGTTATGGCCTACATCACGCACGGTGTGCTTTCCGGTGGAGCTTGCACACGCGTTGCAAAGTCAGAGCTCAAGTCGCTTGTCGTCACGGATTCGATCCAGCCGACCAAAGAAGTAGTGGCCACAGACAACATCCGCACACTCTCGATTGCGCCATTGATCGGTGAAGCGATCGCGCGGACCAGTCGCGAGGAGAGCGTGTCGAGCTTGTTTTACTAAGCAGGCCCTCCGAGCGGTAGCTCTGCGAGGGCTACCGCGCCGTGTGGATGACAAAGGAACAATTGTACGACAAACGCGCCGCAGGCAGAGCAATCTTCCAAAGCTCACGATAGGCCTTAGCCTGATGCCGGCGCGCTGGGCTCCACCATCAAGTGATCCGACTTGATCCAGACACGTGCCCCGTCCGGCCCGACGCGCGCCTGCCCTGAGCCTTGCTTCGGGAGGCGCAGCCAGGATTGGGTAGAAAAATCATCTCCGCCTTCCTGGAAGCTGCCATCAAGCACCAGAACTTCCATCCCTGCGCTGGCATCGAGATTAACGGTTGCGCCGGGAGCCCACCGTTCCAGTCGGACATACTCGTGCTGATCTTTGAAGAGCGGCATGACGTCGACACCTGGTCTGTTGGCATCTGCAAGAAAGGCGTTCTTGTTTGTATCGACGCGAACGTGCGTGCGATCAGCGAGATCAAACTGCCAGAGTTTGACAAATATGGTGCAGCCTAGATCCGATCCTGGCGTATGGCTCGACTCGGGCGGGTTGCGAATGTAGCTGCCCGCAGGAAAGTCGCCATGTTCGTCCTGAAAGACACCATCGAGTACGAAGAACTCCTCGCCGCCCGTATGGACGTGAGAGGAGAACTTGCTGCCCGGCGCGTAACGCACAATGCTTGTGGCGCGGGCGACTTCGTCACCGAGACGATCGAACATGCGCCGGTCAACGCCCGCCATCGGTGACGCCTTCCATGGAACGGCTGCGCCATGGACGACGGTTCGTTTCGAGAAGTCTGCATTCAGTTCCATCTTCTTACTCCTGGTAGCAGGGGAGCCGTCCCAATTATCCTGCAATGCTGGGGCGGGCAGCAACACGGTCTCGCCACGCAGTGAGGTTCTTGCAATCCTTAGGCACATCCAGCTTGACGAAATCAGCAAAGCCGAGACCTGCAAACGCTGTTATATCAGCCATCGAGAACGCGTCACCGGCCAGATAGGACTGGTTGGCCAAGACACCATCAAGATAGCGCATGCCATCTACGGCGCGTTGTTTTTGATGATTGCCCCATTCAGCGCACTGGTAACCTTCAACGTCTGGGCCGAGGCCGGGTGTTGCATGATGGAAATATGCGCCAACGGCATCGAGCAAACCCGACTCCGCCCTGCGCTGCATCATGTGAATGACGGCGCGTTCTCTCGGTGTACGACCCGTTAGAGTCGGCGCGCCATCCAGGTGATCGAGATATTCGGTAATGGCCGTGCACTCGGCAATAGTTGTGCCATCGTCCAATTCGAGCACCGGCACGGTCGCGGCAGGGTTTTTCTCAAGAAACGCCGGCTGTTTATGCTCACCCTCGGGAACATTGACGCTCACGAACTTCACATTGTCAGTCAGCCCTTTCTCAGCCAGCGCGATACGAACGCGAGCGGGATTGGGGAAACCTTCGAATTCATAGACCTTCATGATGCACTCCATATACCTATCAGTAGATAGATAGGAGTTGCCTTATGATATGAACTATGTCAAGTCTATCTATGGATAGGTCAGATCACGAGGTAGTGAGAAGTGTCCGATAGACTGGAGAGACTCATGGACGCCGCGGAAAACGGCATCAGGCTGCGCGGTTACCATGCCGTGAGTTTCCGAGACCTGGCGGATGAACTGGGCATTAAGAGCTCCAGCGTGCACTATTATTTCCGCCAGAAAGAGGATCTGGGAGTGGCACTCATCGAGCGCTATCAAAAGCGTTTCTTTGAGGCGGTAGAAATGGAAGCCACCAAGGCGAAGACTTCCAGCGACAAGATCAAGGCGTTCACGCTTGTTTATCGTCAGGCACTCGTTGGCTCTGATCGGATCTGCCTCTGTGGTATGCTTGGAGCCGAGAGTTGCGGCCTTCCCCAGCCCGTGTCGGCGGCAGTGGCTGAGTTCTTCCAGCAGAACATCAACTGGCTTGTCGAAGCGCTGCCGGCAGAGCTTACGACACGCGATCGTCGTAACAAGGCCAAGCACATCGTTGCCACGTTGCAGGGCGCAATGATGTTGGCAGCGGCCCTCGGCGACAACCGTGTCTTTGATAGCGCTGTGCGGGATCTGCTGACCATGCAGGAGGTCGGATGAGCAATCAGGCGCGCGTCCGACACGACGTCGATATCGCGATTATTGGCGCCGGAGTAAGCGGTCTGGCCGCGGCTTACGTGTTGCGCCAGCTGGGCAAGTCAGTCCGCGTGCTTGAAGCAGCCGACGAAGCGGGTGGTCGCATTCGCTCGTTCTGTTCCTCTAAGAGAGATGGCGTCATTCTAGGCGATCGCGGACCGACATGGGTTTGGCCTGAGTACCAGCCGACAATCGAGCACTGGCTATCCAAATTGGACATTGAACTGTTCCCACAGTTTGAAGTCGGAAACTCCATTGTCGAAATGGCTGTTGATACGCCCCCGAAAGCAACCTTCCTCCCGGCGCAGCACGGCAGTATGAGGATCGCGGGCGGAACGGCGCAGTTGATCGAGCGCCTGATGGTGCACTTGGGCGATGGCATCGTTGAAACAAGTGCGATGGTCAGCCGAGTGGCGAGCGACGATGCCGGTATCATCTTACATTATGGAGAGAGCTCAGTGCGGGCATCCCAGGTCATTGTGGCCGTCCCGCCGAGGGTTGCTGTCAGCACAATTCATTGGGCGCCGGCACTTCCCGAGAACCTCGAACGCGCGCTGAAGATCCTGCCAACATGGATGGCTGCGCATGCAAAGGCTGTTATCGTTTACAAAGAACCGTTCTGGCGCAAACGTGGACTGTCCGGTCGGATCGCGAGCCGCGTCGGTCCCTTGATGGAAGTGCACGATCACTGCAGCGCTGACGGCGAAACGGCCGCTCTTTTCGGCTTCGTTGGTTGGCCGCACAGTGCCCGGGCGATGCATCGCGATCAACTGCCGGCATTGATCGAGCAACAGCTGATCCGGTGCCTGGGGGACGACGCGGCAAACCCAAAAGACATATTCATTGAGGACTGGTCGGAAAACAATTTGATTGCGCAACCGGATGATTTACTCGGTCCGCAAGCCCATCCGTCTGTTGGGGCCGATGTCGTCCGACAGCTGACTTGGAACAACCGGCTTGTCTTCGCGGCTGCCGAAACCGCTTCGCACAGCCCAGGTCTGATTGAAGGTGCGTTCATAGCGGCCGAGAATGCAGCGCGTCTGATCGCGTCGTCGTCAGTTTCATAGTTCGCCTTCGCAGGCTGTGCACAATGCGAGAGGTTACGTTCATTCTCGCCGGCAGAGCAGCGCCAGTTCAGACAGACACTTCGTCGGTAAATGGTGACACATCGCGTTCATCCAGCTTGACGTGGATCAACGCAGGGCCGTCGATTGCCAATGCCTCGCGGAACGCACCCGCAAAGTCGTCGGTCTTCTCAACGGTGAATGCATCCAAGCCATATCCACGCGCAACCATCGCGAAATCCGGACTGTCCAATCTCGTCCCAAATGTTCCAGGTTCACCATAGCGGCGCTGTTGCGAAACCAGGATCGATCCCCAGGCATTGTTGTCGCAAAGCACAATCTTGATTGGTAGGCGGTGCTGAACGGCGGCCGTCAATTCCTGACCGGACATCAGGAAGCCGCCATCACCAACGAAGGCAATCGTCTGCCTGTCCGGGTAGGCCATCGCCGCACCAATGGCACCAGGAACGGAGTAACCCATCGCACCTGACATCGGACCGGCCTGTGTGTGGGGGTGCGTAAACCGATAGAAACGATGCACCCAACGCGCGAAGGTGCCGCTGTCGGTCA
>JBCDBQ010000070.1:0-19002 GCA_039183375.1 Pseudomonadota bacterium | reverse complement strand
TGGATCACACGGGCACTTTGGTCAAATAGGCGAAATTCGAGCACACGTTCAAATTGCTTTTCCAGGCAATGGGAGTGCGGTCGAACTTGCCTCGAAAGCGGACGTGAAATGCTCGGTCGCAAGCTTTCTCCGCTGGGCCATAACCGGTCCTAACGATCCGTTCAAGACGCGCTCGCCAACGCGACAGCACCCTGTTAAAAACGTAGATGCTAAGTATTTTCCTGTCCTCTTTGAATTGCATTAACGGCGAGCGGCACGACAATGGTCAAACGTGATCCTAAGAGATTTCGCAGCTTGATGAGCCGAGCAACGCTAATTTTCATACTGACTATGATGCTGCCACCTTTCGCTGAGGCTAAAGTTCTAGGCAAGGATGGTCGGAAGCGACCCCCAGCAAACTATTCTAACCTGGAAAGCAGCATCGGTAAGCTTGTCGATAGAACTAACAACTTCGTCTGCACGGCGTTTTGCGTTGCGCGAAACACGATCGTTACCAATGCTCATTGTCTCGCTTGGGGTGTCAACAAGAAGTACCAGAAAACAAGAGACCTACGGAATTTCGTGTTCCGTCTGACGGGTCGTTCGACCAACCTTCGATGGAAGAACGCAAAACCGCTTGGTGATCCCTATCTTTCGGCTTTGGTCCCTAAACCGAAGAAGAAGTGGAGTGCGTCCAACTACGTAGATTGGGCGGCAGCACGACTCTGGGACGGCATCTGCGGTGAAAATGCTTTGCGGTTTGCTGATGCTCGTTTGATCAATAAAATCGAAAGCCCAGGCGGTGTTAAGGTCAGTATGATTGGGTATCATGCTGATAGATTCAAGCGCCATATCGCTTATCAGGATTGCCATGTTGCTGGAACTTCGTATGGACACGGCAATGCGATTGCGGGGCACACATGCGATACAGGCAGATGGTCTTCCGGAAGTCCGCTCCTTGTCAGAACAGACGAAGGAGTTCGCGTCATCGCAATCCATCGGGGCAATAAGTCATTCAAGAAAGCCGTAAGTCTTGCATTTGGCTCGAGCCGCAAGCAGCGGTGGAAAGTGTTGAACATTGCTGTTCTACCCATCCAGCTGAAACGAGAACTTCCTGAATTCCTAGATAAAAAATTCTAGTAAGATTTACGCTACTCATTTCAATGGAATGGCGGATCTTCTTTGGCAACAAACTAGCAGCGGCTCAACGTCAATTCGGGTCATCACCGGCTAAAGTACGATGGAGCAAATCGGGTCCGCTGTTCAGCCTCAAAGCCGACACGACCCACGCTGGGGTGAGGTCCGAGTTGGGCCATTAGCGGCCATGAAGACATCGCGTGCTAGTCGGCGCCCATCACTTCCTGACCCACCGACTAGTGAGGTGTTCCAGCCTAATCCCAAGCAAAAGTACTCGAGGCAAATGGCTGAGATTGCCCGGCGCCATATCCTATCGGGAAGTGGGTACGGGACGACGGCTCTGGCGGACGTATTGGGCGTATCGCATCGAACTATCCGTCGCTGGAAGGCGGAACACAAAGAGTTTCGTGACGCCATCGAGATTGCGCGGGATGAAGCCGTCGAAATCCTTGAGCGCACAGCAATGGAGTTGGCAACAGGCTATGTCTATGACGACGTTGATGTCCGTGCCGTGGACGGCGTGATTGTTAAAACGCAAGTGCGCCGCCTACGTACCCCTGACGGTACGATGGTGCGGTATCTCCTGGAGAACTATGCACCATAGTCATTCTCAAACCAGCAACGTGTTCGGCTGTCGGGCGATAAGGCAAATCCAGTTGTCACTGTCGATCAAAACCCGATGGACTTTGCACGACGTTTAGCCTTCCTGCTCAGACACGCCGGCGCCATCAGGCAGGAATAGCTCATCAGTCTCGGCACTTGCGGCTGCGATAAGGCCAATCATCAGACTAGCAAAATCGAGCAACTGCATACGGCGTAAGTACCGGAACAACAGCAATGGCTCCCTTGCTAGAGCTTGGGCTACCAAGTCAGTCGACGCTTCGCCTTATAGTTCTGGCCGATCTACCTGACTCGAATGAGCCACATGGCCAGTACAGGATCGTGTGAAAGTTAGATCCTGAAAGCAGCAGAGAACGCTAGCCAACGGCGCTGAGCACCATCATCAACTAATTGCACTCTCGAGTGGTCAAGGAATGCAAGCTTAGCCTAGTCTAGAAGTGGGCCTGCCCCCGCGATCCGTTAATCCGCGCGCGCCTCGAAGAGGTCGTCCAAGCCATCCTCATGGCAGCGATCAAGAAAGAGATCGCAGCCGCCTCGCACCGAATGTAGTTGCCTGAAGATCGAGCTGCATAAGCGCATTGATCCGCTTTGCGGCCTCGATCCAATCGGGATCGACCCGGCCTAATGCCTCACACAACTTTGCGGAAGGTGACGGTATGGCGTCACGAAGCGGCCGCACGCGCCAAGTAGGTTCTGCAACCAGACGCGGCAACCATCTGCAGTTTTTTTCTAACAATACAGCCCATCTTCGAATGGTGTCTGAAACAGCACCGGAAACTGCATGATGGTGTGATGATGACAAGCATCGTTTGGCCAAACGCATTTCGAGGCACGCGACGACACTGACTATCGTGTCGGTCGCACACTCTTAGAGTGCATAGACAGGGCACAGCATTAAGAGCTGGATGAGCTCTGGATGACACTTGCTCCGCGGTTCGGCTGGCAATCGGGCCCCTTCAATGGAGGGCAGAACTAATGAGTGACAAAATTTCTCCCTTCCACCAACAACTGCGAGAATACATTCAGCGTGCAAAGGATGCAGCCGACGATGACACACCGGGCTGGCTAATGGCACTACTACGTTCCTACGACCGCTGTCGAACCATTGCGCCAAACGATTCGCCTGGCACCAACCCACCCATCGAAGTTGAAATCGAGTAAGTGGATCCGATCGTCGACGAAGTCCGTGACGTCGGCAGAAGGCGAGGTGTCGTGCATGGGTTCACGCACGAGCACGGCGAGGCATTGGCAGATGAGTTCTAAGCGACGTTCTTATACTGGGGTCTCTGCCATCGGTTGCCCGGTGGTGTCCTACTCCCTCGCCTATATGCATGCGGATCATAAAGCGAAAAGCGAAAATCGGCATCGGCCACATGAGTTGATCGCTAGCCCATGCGAAAATTGCTCGCAGGTGTCATGACGCTGAGTGATACGGTCCGCTCAAATACATGAAACTCTAGGCCTCTGGATCTTCGGACCGGAGGCCGTTGTCTCATCTACGAAGCACACATGCGTTTGGCCAAATTGGCTGTTCGGCTAGGTAAGAGGCCCGTTGCGGGCTCATCGTCGAGCAACCTAGTCTGAGGTTGGCGCGACCGCTTTGCCGCTGCCAATACCACAGCACTAGCGACGTCCTCCGACAGGTCAAACCATCTTACTAGACCTTTCTAACCACATCAGGCGCGCACGGCTTCCATCGCTGAAGAGTACTGAGCTCTGCGCACGGCGCCACCATGCCTGTGCCCGGATGCTAGCCAAGACCGAAGAACATGAGCTGACATCACGCAACCGCCGAAAGTCGAGATGCTGTTTGTTCATCTCAAACGAATCCTCGGGCTCAATCGATTGAGTCTGCGCGTATCGATGGGCGCACAGAATAAGTTCATGCTTGCAGCAATCGCTCAAAATCTGAGGCGACTGGCGAAACTGAAGCCGCAGATGGTTGATGCACATGAAGGAAGCAGTTCGAAGAGCTGTAAAGTGCAGCCAAGCGGCGTCGGCTGAAGACAAAAGAGTTGACAATCGAAGGCCAACGCCGCTCACACCCGTCTTGTGCAATAACACCGGTCAGAAGCGGTCCCACACAAGCGCAAAAGGTACCGCAGTCAAGCTGGGTGCTCAATGACGACTCATCGAGTCATCACCAAACGCAGCTGCCCGGCCATACAGAACATCTGTCAGGGCTTCTTTACGCCCGACGTTTGAGTACGATAATCCTTTTTTGTACTCAAATCGTGCGCGTGAGAGGCTTCACTTAAAACCGCAAGCCTCAACAGTTGATTTAATCGCGCGGTTGCGTCCGCCCCTCAATCCTGAGCCTCGTTCCACCTGCGCCGAGCTTCGCGCTTTCCGTCAGCTGTGATGTACACACCACGACCGTGCGGCTTGCCGTTCCTCCACTCACCTTCGTATGCGCTGCCATCGGCATACCTAAATACGCCCTGTCCATGCCTCTTGCCGTCTCGCCACTCGCCATCATATTCGTTGCCATTGGCCAACTTGTGTGATCCTCGACCATGTCGTTTTCCATCCCGGTACTCACCCTTGTAGCGGTCACCAGCCCATTCCGATTCCGGCCCCCACACGTAGGTGCCATGACCATGGTAGTCACCGTTTCGCCACTCGCCGTCGTACATGTTGCCACTCGACCAAGTGTAAACCCCATGTCCGTTTATTCGCCCGTCCTGATATCCACCTACATAGATCTCGGTTTTTGACCGCCCATTCTCGGTCCAGCGCCAGGTAAGCCTGCCCATGCCGCCCAACCTACCGGCGACGCATCCACCTGTCCAAGCGGCGGTTTCCTGTGGTTGAGGACCGCCATTCCAGACTTCGCAAGACTGACCAGCCACTCTGAACCACTGCGGCCTCGTTCGGGGATGTTCCCGTTTCAGCATAGCAACCAGCACATCACTGATTTGCCCCGTCTCGGCAATTCGCCAGTCCCGCTGATAGGCCTTTATCGCAGTTCGCGTCGTGCCATCCAGCACACCAGTAGCAGAGCCAACGCCATAGGTGTAATACAATTTCTCTTGCACGAATTTGATAACGGCCCTGGATTGCGCGAGCACGCCATGGCTGACCATCAGGCCGCCCAGCAGCGCCAGCATTAAGATGAATTGCAGCGAGCGAGCAATCAGAGCCATGGTGTACCCTCTTGCTTGAAGTGCGCAATACTTTGGCGTGGACAGCGCACAAGCGATGATATTTAGACGGTCGTTTCAGGAGATCAACTTCATAGTGTCGCCTCATTAGGCCTCTACCCGGTCTCAGAGCCTTCCTCTTAGTTGACGCGCTGCAATAGTTCTGTGCTGCTGATTGTTGCCATGCACCTGTAAGACGCGCTTAGCCAGCTCAATTCCGATGGTACGAGCTTGCATTCGTACACTCCGGTGGTTGGCATCCAAATCTACCGATACCCTGCAGCACTCCGGTCGTAGCTGGCGTCGTCCTGCATGTTAACCGCCTAAGCTATTGATGAGCATTGCTCTGCCGCATATCCCCCAGCATCGTCATGCTATGCTCAGATCAAGATTTTCAGTCATGAGCCAGAAATCCACAGCAATCCAACACTAGGTGCCCTACGTAAGCAAGCAAGACGTTTGACGCTGGTGCCTTAATTCAGGGAAGATAGGTAACGATAAAACAATGACCGCTCGTGCGAGCAATATCGCCGCGTTCCTCATCCTCATTGCTGTTCTTCTCTCAACGGGTATCTGGGTAAATCAGCTGTGGGCTGAGAAAGACAGCCCAACGCTCGACATAATTGTGGACCGCAAGCCGGATCATATCGAAATATACATCCAGCTCCCTGGTGAAGCGATCGAAAGCGTCTTTGCTGGCGATGTTTCTCAACTGGGAGACACGAACGGTTTTGTCGACTTTGAAGGGCTGCGAAATGGTACGTGGCAACATGGAGCCGCACTTTTTGGGAAGCTTAAGGCCGCGAGCGCAGAAAACAGCATTAATCTAGAAATGACATCGTTGATGGTTCATCCGCCAAACCGCACACTCCCATTTCGGGATCCGATCGAAGGGTTGGTTGCAACTAGCGTTTGCGGGGTGGAAGTCCCACGACAGCACAATACTTTGGCAGACTTGACTGCGAATGTTGGATTTTATGCCGATGTAACCTCCGGCAATGACAGGATCGAGTTGAAGCTGCCAAGCACGGGACGCAAACCAGTCAGCGTACGCGTCAGAGAGTTCAGTAATGGTCAGCAGATCGCGGATCTGCGATCAAGCTTGGCGGATAGTGGCTTGCTCAGAATACCAGCGCGCAGCCCCTATCGTGCCACCAAATATTAGCGGTCTTGGTCTCGGCGGCAGAAGCCTTACTGGTACTGGTCTCGGCAGAGGTTGTTATTGTCAAAAGAAAGCTCGTCCTGGTGCCTGCATGTCCGTTGGGTCACTCTTTCTTTTCCACGCCGTGAGTTTCGCTGGGCTTAGAAGTTTGCTCTTGCGCAATGTCGGTTAATGTTGCGCTGGACGGCTCTGCCACCGGCATAGCAGTGCGCCAAATTGCGGTTGCTGTTTTCAACCGCTTCGGAGGAGCCATTCATGAACAAGATTGCCACAGTTGGTCTTGATCTGGCGAAGAATGTTTTCAAGTACATGCGGTCAATGCGAAAGGTTCAGTCGTGATCTGCCGGCAACTGCGGCGATCGCAGGTACTGTTACACTTTCAGAATCCGCCGTCTTACTTAGTTGGAATTGAAGCGTGCGCGACCGCTCATTACTGGGCTCGTGATTCTTCGGCTCTTGGCCATCAAGTGAGGCTGATGCCTCCGAACTATGTGAAGCCCTACGTCAAGCGCCACACGAACTACATGGCGGACGCAGAGGCGATATGCAAAGCGGTAGAACGACCAAACATGCGCTTCATCGCCGTGAAGAACGCTGTACAGCAGAGTGTTCTGATGCTGCACAGATCGCGTGAGGTGTTAGTCCGCCAGCGTACCATTCTCGTCAACACCATCAGAGCCCATATGGCCGAGTTCGATATCGTAGTCCTAGCAAGTCTGCACAACGTCAGGAAGCTTCTTTCAATCCGTGAAGCCCCGGCGAAGACCGGTTGCCGCCGGCTGCAAAGGTGTACAATGTGGCATTGGCTAAACAGTTCATGGCCCTTAGTGCGGAACTTGTTGCCGATGAGAAGCGCATCCATGCTAGGCATCGAACGAATGAGACTTGCCGGAACCTTGAGACAATTCCAGGGAGCGGACAGACCACTGCGACGGTGCTGGCGGAGACCGTGACCGATCCAAGCGTCCTTAAGTCAAGTCGTGCGCCGGCCACGTGGATCGGACTGGTACCAAGACAGAACTCAACGGGCGGCTAAGATCGACTTGGGCGTATCTCCAAACAAGGCCATCATTATTCTCGATGGCTTTTGGTTGGTGGCGCAATCACCGACAATTGAGATGCGAAGCGACCTGGTACACGATTAAACTTGCTGCAAGATTCGCCGCCCACAAGCCAATCAAGGTCGCGGCGGTTGCGCTAGCAAACAAGGTGGCGCGAATAGCCTAGGCATTGCTCACAAATTGTAGGACCTATCGTGCGCCGAAACTGGTAGCGGTCTGAGATAGAAGAACAAGGAAAGTACAGCTTGGCAGAGTGAATGTGACATAATGCAAAACACGGTTGAGCCGTGGCTCAGGAAAACCCGCTCCATCCCTGGTGCTCAGAGCACGTGCTAATGAATGGGTCTCGAGCCAGCGAATCGCATAAGGCCAGCGGCCAGAAGTGCCGCATAAGAAGGCCGTACAAATGGCTGCAGTCGACCAAACTGCAGAACATCATATTCCTCTTTCCAAACAGGGGCCGTCCACAAGTGGGATGGACCGGCCGCTCTTCTGGGCCAGCAGGTTAGGCTGTCAACCTCTCACCTACAAACCAAGGAGTAGCATTCCATGGCCTGACATTCCTCGAAGACCCCTGCGGAACTATCTGTAGTCGGCATCGATCTCGGCAAGGACGTGTTTCACATTCTGAGCTTTGATCAAGGCGGCAAAATTGTCGTGCGCCGCAAGATCAAGCGCATGGCGCTTGTCGGGATATTCGAGAAGCTACCGCGCTGTATGATTGGATTGGAAGCTTGTATCAGCGCGCATTTTGTCAGCCGCACATTACACAGTCCCGGCTTCGAGCCGCGGGTCATTCCGGCGAAGTGCACCAAGCAGTTCGAAGTCAAAAGAGCAGCCTGATCTCCAGGCATTGCATCAGGTGAGGTCCCGTCTGCATAGAGGGCGCCCATCCACGCTCGCATTGCAATGGACAGCAAACCTGAGTTGCAGCTCACACAAGCACCCATTCAAAGAGAAACGTAGGCGGCGTTAACATATTGGGAGATAGTCATCGATTGATGGTCTATGGACACGCGCCAGATTCAAGCCTGAAAAGCACTTTGTGGCTTCATCCGCTCGAAGAGCCTGCGTGGAAGACATAAAGTTACTCGTAGGCTTTCTGTATCGTGCGCCCTATGATGTAGTCAGTTCTTGATAACGATTCCATGGCGTCTGCGACCAAAAGCTACTCTCTGCTTTTGAACCAGCAGTGATGTCTCACCGTTTCGACCATCACACGTTGCCGAGCAGAAAGATCATGAAGCCGATAGTCTCAAATCGAAGACTATTTGACCTGAGTAACCCGCCCGGTCTCACGGAGCGTTTCAATCTTATGCGATTTGCTCACGCAACTCGTTATCAAATGCGCGAGCTCTTATCAGGAACAGCATTGGAAGCTGATTGGGGAGAATTTACTTCCAGCTGGAACAGTCTTCACAGCGATGCCTATATGGCCGACGGAGGTCGCTATCGAAAGCGACGCCATGGTGTTTTCAGCATGGATGGCGCGGGCGTGTTCAAGCAGATCGCCAACCAGCCTCACTATCAAGCGCAAGAATTCAAAGGGCTGAACGGAGGCATTAATCGCTGGTTCAAACCATTGGAGCCATTTGTTGCTAAGCGATCAATTCTACATGGAGTTCTGGCTGCCGGTCGCGATGTGTTCCGCATGCGCCTTCGCGGTGAAGGCGAATGGCGTGTCGAGGTGCACCAAATGCGCATCACTCCTCGCGGTGATTCACCAGGAAAACCGACGCCTGAAGGCTTACACAGAGACGGCGTTGATTTCGTCTTGATCATGTTGATCGCTCGAGGTGGCGTCCATGGCGGAATAACAACAATTGCAGATCTCGGTGAACAGACTCTCGCGCGGATCACCTTGACTGATCCATTAGAAACCCTGTTTCTAGATGATTCATTGCTGAAACATGGCGTTAGTCCGATTTGGTCAGTCAGCAACGATATCCAGCTTAGTTATCGAGACGTTCTGGTTGTTACTTGGAAACGTTTGGGGGGTTAGCCAGAATTTGTATGATGTCGAGAGAGTCGTCTTAGTTGCAAGAACGCCCGCGCCTTTAACGGTTGGGCAGACTAAATGTCATGTTGAGTTTATTTGGGAATACGCACCTGGCTTATAGTATCGACCCGTGAGGCCGGTTCGCCAAACCTCGAATGGAGGTCTGGTGCTCGCGGCCCAACGGTAGCTTCCTGCGAGCATCAAGTTTGCTAAGATCAAATGTCGGTCGCCAAACAACAATTTCGTTGGATTAGACGAGACGACTACGCAACACGTTCGCGTGCGAAAGCGTAGCGGGGAAGTCTGCTCGTCATAGTTGCGATATTCCATGTGAATTGAAGGTTACCCGGTCGTTTTGAGTTATGGTATCGGATCCGCTGGTTACCAGCCTACTTAATGTTCCAAATTGGCTCCATGACTTCTCAGCTTCGCACCTATCAGTCCCCGACAAGAAGGGTATTGTTGCTTGGTGCTACCGGTACAATCGGCCGAGCCACGGCTCGGACACTGGCCACGCGAGGGCATGATGTCGTTTGCTTAGTGCGGCAATCTTCCGAGGTCGACACGGATGAGGCTATGCGCAAGCTGCAGGCGGAGTTAGGTGGCGCAGATGTTAGGCTTGGAGAGGCAGCAGACCCCAACAGTCTACTCTCTGCAGGTTTGCGCGGTGAAAGCTTTGATGCGATTGTTTCGTGCCTGGCATCGCGTACTGGGGCGCCGATGGATGCCTGGGCTATAGACTATCAAGCGCACGCCGATGCACTCACCATCGCAAAGGATGCAAGAGTTTCGCAGTTTATCTTACTGTCTGCGATCTGCGTGCAGAAGCCGCGTCTCGAATTTCAGAGAGCCAAGCTTGCATTCGAGAGTCTTTTGATAGAATCCGGCCTGACGTATTCCATTGTCCGTCCGACAGCCTACTTCAAATCACTTTCAGGTCAGATCGACCGTTTACGCCAGGGCAAAGCATTCCTGTTGTTTGGCAATGGCAAATTGACGTCGTGCAAGCCGATAAGTGATAACGATCTTGCAGCTTTTTTAGCGGACTGCCTGAGTCGGCCAGACAGGCACAACAAGATCCTCCCGGTTGGCGGCCCGGGCGAGGCCATTACACCGAGAGAGCAAGGCGAGTTGTTGTTTGATCTGCTTGGTATACCAGCTCAGTTTCGCAGCATTCCAATCGGCGTAGTACGCGCTGTAACCTCAGGCATGAGCGGCCTCGCAGCTATTCTACCGTCGTTAGCTGAGAAAGCTGAGTTCGCCCGCACTGCGCACTACTACGCGACTGAATCGATGCTCGTTTGGGATCCTGTTTCGGGCGCCTATAGCGATAGCGCTACGCCGTCATATGGCACTGACACCCTCCGCGCGCACTACCAACGGGTCATCGCAAGCCGCGCAAGCGTTTCATTAAGGGACCATGCATTGTTTTAGCGCTCTGGTCTACCGTAGCCGAAGATTCGTAAGGTCAAATGATAGAAATTTTTGATGGGTGGTCGACGGGGAGAACTGCTGGACCTGATGCGACTTCCCGCCTATGGCATCCAGGCGAAAGCCTATTGAGTTGTGCCATTCCGCTGAGTTCAATGCAATCGTTGCTTTCGCGTCAACGTCGTGGTGTGTTTTCGAACATCGTCAATTCTCACGCCAGCTAAAGAAATCGGGGCCGGCGCGGGCGAGCAAGTCTTTGGCGAGCTGGCGGCCCATCCCAGCGCCATCTTCAATGGCCGCGCTAGTGGAGTCGGATAGCACTTCGGAACCATCGATGCGAAGAATTTCGCCGCGCAGACGCACCGTGCCACCGTCCAATGTGGCCAAGCCGGCGATAGGCGTTTCGCACGAACCATCGAGGGCGGCCAGAAAGGCGCGCTCTGCTGCAAGGCGTTGACCGGTCGCACGATCGTGGATGTCGTCCAGCATCTCGGCCGCACGCGTGTCATCGGCCCGGTGCTCGATGCCGATGGCGCCCTGGGCAACGGCTGGCAGCATCTCTTCAGGCGCGATTGGAGTTGCTGGCACGCCTTCGATGGTGAGCCGGTTAAGGCCGGCCATGGCGAGGAATGTGCAGGCGGCAACGCCATCTGCCAGCTTCTTCATCCGGGTCTGAACGTTACCGCGAAACTCGACGACTTCGAGATCCGGCCTGCGGTTCAGGAGTTGTGCTTTGCGGCGCAGGCTCGATGTGCCGACGGTGGTGCCCGGCGGCAGCTCTGCGATCGACTTGGCCATCGGTGAGATAAAGGCATCGCGAACATCTTCACGCGGCAAGTAGGTGTTGAGCAAAAGACCGGCCGGTTGCTGGACCGGCATGTCCTTCATCGAGTGGACGGCAATGTCAAGTCGACCAGCCAGCAACTCGTCCTCGATCTCGCGCGTGAACAGACCCTTGCCACCGATTTCCTTGAGCGGTCGGTCCTGAACGCGGTCGCCCGTGGTCTTGATGACTACGATCTCGAAAGCGTTCTCGGGCAAGTCGTGAGCCGCCGACAATCGCGCGCGCGTCTCATGAGCCTGCGCCAGAGCCAGTGGCGAGCCACGAGTGCCAATGCGGAAGGGAGCGTTCGGTGTGGGCAATGTAAGAACCATGTCTCACCTTTAGCGATGTCGTAGCGCGGTGACAATTCGTTCTGTCATGATAGTTTGACAAAACAATCATCTTGGCCAGCTCAGAACAGTTAATATTTCGACCTGTTTATGCTGCGACCTGCCGATGCGAAGCCGTATTTGGAGACCTGTCTGTGACCACAAAAAAGCTGATGCGCGCTCTTGCCGGTGAGGCCCTGCCAACACCGCCGATCTGGATGATGCGACAGGCCGGGCGCTATTTGCCGGAGTATAGGGCGACAAGGGCTGAGGCCGGGGATTTTCTTTCGCTGTGCTATACGCCAGATCTGGCCGCCGAGGTCACCATACAGCCGATCCGACGCTACGGCTTTGATGCGGCAATTCTGTTTGCGGACATCCTGCTTATTCCCGACGCCCTGGGTGCAAATCTCTGGTTTGTCACGGGCGAAGGACCGCGATTGTCAACCATCTCCAACCAGACTGACTTTGATAAACTCAAGCCTGCCGATGATGTTCATGATCAACTGGCGCCGATCTATGAGACGATCAAGATCTTGCGCCGCGAGCTGCCGGCCGAGACTGCGTTGATCGGATTTGCCGGCGCACCGTGGACGGTGGCGACCTATATGATCGCCGGCCGCGGCACGCCCGACCAAGGCCCGGCGCATGCCTTGAAGGCCGAGAACCGGGCTCTGTTTGATGCCCTCATAGAGCGCCTCACAGGGGCGACCATTGCCTACCTCTCGCAGCAAATCACAGCCGGCGCCGAAGTGGTCAAGCTGTTCGACAGCTGGGCCGGCTCGCTGCAAGGTGACGACTTCGTACGTTACGCACTACAGCCAAACCAGGAGATCATTGCCGCGTTGAAGGCACGTCATCCCGGGACGCCTGTGATCGCGTTTCCGCGCGAGGCCGGTGATGCCTACGTTGGCTTTGCCAAGGCCACAGACGCAGACTGTGTCGCGCTCGACAATTCGGTGTCACCGGAGTGGGCGGCAGATCATGTCCAGATCGACGGCTGTGTGCAAGGCAATCTGGCATCCCGCCATATGGTGACCGGCGGCGCTGACCTCGTCGCGGAGACGCGTCGGATAGTCAAGGCATTTGCAAACGGCCCGCACATTTTCAATCTCGGCCACGGCATCACACCAGACGCTGATCCAGCCAACGTGCAGCTAATGATCGACACGGTGCGTGAGAACGCAGCTTAACTCTGAGGAGCCAAAGCTGGCCGCTTCGACCATCCAGGTGCCTCAAATCCATTTGGCCAGTGGCGGCAAGCTCATAAGGACGGCATTGGCGTCGTGGCCGGTTTCAAGACCGAACTTCGTGCCGCGATCGTAGACCAGATTGTACTCGGCATAGAGACCGCGGTGGACCAACTGGGTATCCTTGTCCGCCTCGCTCCAGGGCGTGTCACGGCGCTTTTCAACCAGCGGCACATAGGCCGGCAAAAAAGCCCGGCCAATGTCCTGGGTCAGCGCAAAGTCGACCTCCCAATCGCCGCTGCATTGGTCATCCATAAAAATGCCGCCGACACCGCGGGCGCGGTGACGGTGGGGAACAAAGAAATACTCATCGGCCCAGGCTTTGAGACGCGGATAGTAAGCTTCGCCGTGCGGGTCGAGATGTACTTTTTGTTGGCCATGGAAGTGGGCCGTATCGTCAGCGTACTCGATACAGGGATTGAGGTCTGAGCCACCACCGAACCACCAGGCATGCGGCGTCCAGAACATCCGCGTATTCATGTGCACCGCCGGCACGTGCGGATTCTGCATATGCGCGACAAGACTGATACCGGAGGCCCAGAAGCGCGGATCCTCCTTCATACCAGGGATGCCCTTGCGCGCGGCCATCGCCGATTGCGCACGTTCGCCAAGCGTGCCGAACACAGTCGAGACATTGACGCCGACCTTTTCAAACACGCGACCGCCACGCATGACAGACATCAGGCCGCCGCCGGCATCTGAGCCATCGTCAGACGTGCGCTTGGTCTCGCTGACATCGAAGCGGCCGGCCGCCAAACTGGCAGTTGGGCCCTCGGCCTGCTGGACTTCGAGCGCCTCGAAGGCGGCAACAATCTCATCGCGCAAGGCACGAAACCAAGCCGCAGCACGGGCCTTTTCTACATCCAGGTCGGAGGTCATGGTTGGTCTCGTTCTATTGGTCAATTTGAGGCTAGATCCGCGACGGTCGTCGATCAAGCTATCATCCAGGAACCTTATATCAAGCGGACAAATGGCTTTTTTGCTCACCATGTTTCATGCATTCAAGTCCACGATACGCGTACTGGGTGCGCGCATGAACTAAGAGCAAACTCAATCACAAGTATCAAAGTGCTGTGTCGCGAACTTGGCGCTCCAAAGAGCACGCTCCAAACAAGCGGCTCGGCGTGCAGGATCTTTCACGACGTTAGTGCTGACGGCTGAAATGTGGTCATCAATTTCTTTTGTCGTTAGTGGCCAAACACTGTCGTCAAGCAAAACCAATGCGCGCCCCTCCTGCATGTAACGATAACTGATACGCCAAGCGCGGGTATATTGTACTGGATGCATTTCCCATACCCTGCCATCTGACCCTATAAGTACTGGTGCACCAAAGCGACGGGGACCCAGCATAAGAGCCTCAAGTCGCCGCCGATCGTTGGCTTGGCGCCGCCGTAGTCTTGTTGGTGCCCACCAATTCAATGCCGACCATCCTCGTGAAAAGGCGTCATCTGTTTCATTGGATTGCATCTTCAGTGCATCAAGACATCTAGTTTATTCGCCAGCAGTCAGATTGGTCATGCAGCAATTCGTCGGCGACATACACGGGAGATTAGATTAGTATCACGTAAGCGCCCCATCTGAGTACCGTCAAACACAAACTATCAGGACCGTTCATGCGTGATTTCGATATCATCCTGGTTGGAGGCGGCTTGGCAAATGGTCTCATCGCTGACCGGCTCACGAGCCAGCGACCCGACCTGCGGGTGTTGATTATTGAGGCACGACCGACGCTCGGTGGTGATCATACATGGTCTTATCACGAGACCGATGTGACAGCAGAACAGGATCTCTGGCTTCGTTCAATCGGCAAGTCAGCTTGGTCAAGCCAAGAGTTGCGGTTTCCATCCTATAGCCGCCCGGTCTCCACTGGCTACCGCACGATAGTTAGCTCGGATCTTCACAATCGCCTTGTCTCCAATGAACGTCTCAATCTTTGTCTTGACACTAAGGTAAAGGATGTGAGCCCCACCGCCATTGTATTGCAGGGTGGGCAGACGCTGACGAGCGACTGCATTATTGATGGGCGGGGACTGGCGAGCGCTCCGGGAGTGAGTATGGGCTATCAAAAGTTTTACGGCCTAGAGTGTGAGTTAAGTGCACCTCATGGGCTAGCAGCCCCAATCCTGATGGACACAACAGTTGATCAGATCGATGGCTACCGTTTCATGTACAGCCTGCCGTACTCTCCAACCAAGTTGTTGATCGAAGATACCTACTATTCCGATACACCGCTGTTGGACACCAACGCCATCGAGCAAAGAGTGCGCGCTTACGCGTCTTTGAAAGGCTGGGACATAGCATCTGTCGATCGTGAGGAGAAAGGCGTTCTGCCGGTGGTCCTCGATGGCCGATTGGAAATGGTCTGGCCTCGCGATCAAACGATGCCACGGTCCGGTATGCGTGCGGGCTTGTTTCATCAAACAACCGGTTACTCTTTGCCCTTTGCTGTCCGGACAGCTGATAGACTTTCGGCGATGCAGGTTATGGAGTCGAAGGCTGCCGCTGCATTCTTACGGGCTGAGTCTCAAGCGGCTTGGGACAAGCAAAGCTTCTTCCGTCTTCTTAACCGATTTCTATTTCTGGCCGCACAGGGTGGCGAACGAAGACGCATTTTTGAGCGGTTCTATCGTCTGCCACGGCCATTGATCGAGCGATTCTATGCAGCCAACTTGAAATCGGCGGACAAGGCTAGGATCGTTTTTGGTCGCCCACCGGTTGCCCTGCACAAGGCTGTTGCGGCAATCCCGCCAGGAGCCGCGGCTTCGCGCGCCAACGGGGGATAGCAGCACCGAACCCGTAGTTGGAGCCGTTGCCAACTTTCAGCTGCAGTCACATATTGTGATTTTTCCCGCATCTGCGGATAATCATCGATCCCGGCCGCCATCACTCAAGCCCGGTTTGTCCGTGCCGCCGGTAACCGCCACCATGGCAAGTCGGGCCGCGAGTGGTGTTCGTGATGATAGCCAAAGTGGAAGCAAGTCAACAGTGAGAGCCACCAAGGGTACGAGTTACTCCGCGTGCGGTGGCGATCGTTAAATGCGGTCGCCTCTGGTCGGTGAGGTAGGTAGGTCCCGAATGTGAATAACTGCAAAGACGAGACGAGTGCAGGCCCAGCCCAAAAGGCGATGATGTTCGCCACATCTACAGCAAGCAGGTGCATGTAGATATTAGACATGCCAGCAATGATGAGAAGCTCGCGCCACGTGAAGTACTGCATAAAAAATCGCAGATACCATGCAAAAAAACTGTGTGGTGGGTGGTGATCAAAATCTGGGTCTGCTTCTGTGCCCGCGTGGCGGTGGTGAAGGTGGTGTTTGCGATTGAGCGCATCGAAGCTGAAACCCGCATAGAAAAACACACAGATCTGCCCGGTCACTCTATTGACCCTCGGTCGACCTGGAGCCAGTGATCCATGCATGCAATCGTGCGCGACGATGAATATACCAACGTACAGCCATGTCAGAAGGGCAGCTGTCAGGACCGCAACTAATACTGAGTCAGCGGCAAAGTCGTGAAAGAACAGACCATAGACGTGCAAGCCAAGCCAACTGCCAATCAGACCGACAGCCAACATGAGACTCAGGCTTGTTTGGCGCCCCCCGGTTATTGGTTCAACCTCTCGAACTTGAGTTGGTGATAGGGCTAAAGGGGCTGCCACAGCCGGATCAATTCCAGTCGAGGCGCGCGCGTCTCTTCGAGCCATCTTGGCTAACCCCTTAGCTCAATGTCACGCTACTTGAACGGCGGCAGGTGTCGTCTGTGTGCCAGGCAGCAGCGATTGAAACTGTTGTCGCCAGGTAGCGATCAGGTGTGCCCGTCCAGGGCACGCCGGAATAGCGAGGAGAGATTGCTCCACCAAATCAGCAGCTTTGTGCTTGGCTGCCTCGGGACCCATGCGGAGAGCGAGGTTAGGCCGTTCGTGGCGTGCATCCTGTTGTATTGGTTTACTTGCTCGGTATGGGTTGCCGACAACATCACGAATGTCATCGATTGCCTGAAAAGCCATGCCGACAAGCATTCCACATGTCGTCCATTCCTCTGGATCACGACCCGCTGCGACCGCACCGAGGCTAGTCGCGGCAGCAAACAGTGCTCCGGTTTTAGCGCGATGGTAGGTATCTAAGGGAATGTCGTCTTCAGCTTCCCAAGCCTGTCCTGCAGCAATGCCCATTGGGACGCCCGTGTTTCGTGATAGCAAGCGTATCGCTGCAGCCAAACGTTGAGGCGTGTGGGCATGAGCCTCCGCTAGCGTTTCAAACGCCAATATGATGAGAGCGTCACCAACCAATATAGCCGTGCTCTCACCGAATGCTTTGTGAACACTGGGCTTGTCGCGACGCGTATCGGCATCATCGAAGCACGGCAGGTCGTCATGGACCAACGATGCGCAGTGCATCAGTTCAAGGGCAGCAGCCGTCGCCACTGCTAAATTCTCATCTGCGCCACCGCAGGCCTGCGCGACTGACAGGCATAGCCTTGGGCGAATGCGTGCACCTCCAGGAAACACGGCATATCGTAAAGCACTTCCCAGCTTGGGAGGGCAGGTCGGCGCATGTGTCTTTGTCACTACCTCCTTGAGAGCTCGTTCGACCGTTTCGCCCGCATTCATGGCCCATGCCTCCTGCGATCCGACTAAGTTTCACATTGCCCATCTTTTTTGACAATATGGTCGTAATGCATTGTGGACGATCGGTTCGGCAATCGCAACGCCTCTTTTGACAGCACTCGAGATCAAATCATGGCTTAAAGGTCAGCCATTTGCGTATCCGGTTAACACCGACAGCCACAATCAAGAGCACAAGCGGCACGCTCAACCCCGTTAGGAAGTCAGAGTTTATGTTTAAGCCTGCACCGTCCAGCGCTTTCCAGCCATATGACAACAAGCCGACGATGTAGTAGGTAATGGCAGCTATCGACAGCCCCTCAACTGTCCTTTGCAGCCGAAGTTGTAACTTTGCCCGACGAGCAACACTGGCGAGCAAGGCTCTGTTCTGGTCCTGCCGGGCAACTTCCACCCGGGTTGACAGCAAGGCAGTCGAGCGAGCAATCCGTTCCGATAGCTGCGCTGAGCTTACTGAAACCGCACGGCATGTACTCATTGCTGGCACCAAGCGCCTTTCTACAAACTCACGAAAAGTCTGGAAGCCTGATATGCGTTGTTCGCGAAGCTCGCGTATTCTCCTTTCGACGATCTCGTAGTATGCAGCTGCTGCTCCCAGGCGATAGTGACTTTCGGCCTGTCGTTTTTGGATCGTTGCCTCCAGCTCGGTAAGTTGCTCCAAAAGTCGTGGCTCATCATCTGCGCTGGCACTGGCCATCCGCGCCGAGAGGTCGACCAATTCGCGTTCACTGTTGTCGAGGTAGGGCCGCAAGGCTTGAGCGTGAGGCAGAGCCAATAAGGCCATCATTCGGTAAGTCTCTATTTCGAGCAGGCGCTGAGCGACCCGACCTGCCTGGCGAGGCGACATGCCAAGGTCGTACACAACGATCTTGCTCTTGTCATTGGAGGAAATGCGAAAGTCAGTAAAAGCAGCGGCCGTCCCATCGCTTACCAACGAGCCGATGACGCTGTTGCCATTGAAGTAAAGTTCAGAGATGGCGTCCAATTG
Source organism: Pseudomonadota bacterium (assembly GCA_039183375.1). Taxonomy (GTDB): domain Bacteria; phylum Pseudomonadota; class Alphaproteobacteria; order Rhizobiales; family Hyphomicrobiaceae; genus Tectiglobus. The sequence goes on along the minus strand of JBCDBQ010000070.1, from coordinate 458 downwards.
GTCAGGTAAGGTAGTACGAAGCATGCCAAGCTCAATCGCTGCAATGACTTCCCCTTGAACGTTGCTAAGCCAATCTACCGGCAGCTGACCTAGAAGCGAAGTTTGAAACGGAACGATGTCAGGCCCATTAGAAATCAGTGTATATCGGGCAAACTCAGCATGACGTTCCCAATTGATACGCAATGGACCAAGTTCGCCGACGTAGTGATTGGTTCCAGATTCTGGACCCGGTGCTCCGAATGCGTCTGCCAAGGTTCGAAGGTGAGCCTCTTCTGCCGCGCCATTTTCACGTGGCGAAAGAAATGCAAGATGACAGACCTGGGCGGGCGCTGATATGGCATTGGGTGGGCGTGCGTGAACCTCATCATGAAGGCGTTTTCTTAGATCGTGCTGCTTGAAGTCAGGCATGCCGTTCTTCTCCCTCAAGGCAGGATCGCTTCCAACGTTGTCCAAAGTTG
>JBCDBQ010000069.1:0-19055 GCA_039183375.1 Pseudomonadota bacterium | reverse complement strand
GGATCCATTCCTACGCCGGCATGGCCGACGTAATTCTCATGCCGGTTATCGATGTAGTCCTGGCAGCGGAAAGACGCGGCAACCGGCAGACCGAAGCGCTTTGCAAAGGTCTGGATCTTATCGCGGGTTTCGGTGCTCCAGCCAGGTCCGCCGACTATCATGAGAGGCTTCTCGGCTGACGCGAGTATCTCCTGAAGTCCGTCGAGGTCGCTTGCCGCTGGCTGTGGGGCAGGGATCACTGCTGCAGCCACATCCGGCACATCTGCCGATGCAGCAAGCATATCCTCAGGTAAACCGATCACGACCGGGCCGGGGCGGCCTGACTGTGCCACGTGGAAGGCACGGCTCACGTACTCCGGGATCCGTGCTGTTTCGCGGATCACGCCCACCCACTTGACGAACGATGAGAACAGTTGGGTTGTGGCAATCTCTTGAAAGGCTTCGCGGTCCTCCGTGTCAGATGCCGGCAGGCCCAGGAACATTATCAAGGGCGTCGAGTCTTGTTGGGCAATATGCAGGCCGCTCATGGCGTTTGCGGCGCCAGGGCCGCGCGTTACGAAGCAGATACCCGGCTTTCCGGTCGCTTTACCCCAGGCTTCGGCCATGATGGCAGCGCCGCCTTCCTGTCGACAGATCACGGTTTGTACGCCATGCGCGTCGTAGAGACCGTCTAACGCGGCCAAGAAGCTCTCACCTGGAACTGTGAAAGCGGTCTCGACCCCCTGAATGGCGAGCTGGTCAGCGAGAATTTTGCCGCCGTGGCGCATGGTTCATCCCCATTGTTTTGGTATTGGATTAGGTTAACTGACATCTATCAGAGGGTTGTGTGCGCTGTCGATCCAACTGATGCGATTAGCCTCCCTTTGATGGCCGGCTCGCAGGTTCCGCCGCTTTGTGGACAGGCAGCAGCGGCGCGGCTAAATAAGGCGTTGAAAAAGAGCAGGAACATCGCGGCATCCCGGCAAACCGTGCGATCTTGATTGTGCGGTAGCGGGTTGCGCTAGCCAATAACGTATGACGAGACCAACATGACCGGTGTCAATGAGATCCGCAGTGCCTTTTTGGAGTATTTTGCCAAGCATGGGCACGAGCCAGTGGCGTCCTCGCCTCTGGTGCCGCGCAATGATCCCACCCTGATGTTCACAAACGCTGGCATGGTGCAGTTTAAGAACGTGTTCACCGGTCAGGAACAACGTCCCTATAATCGAGCGGCCACATCGCAAAAGTGCGTGCGGGCTGGTGGCAAGCATAACGACCTCGATAACGTCGGCTACACGGCGCGCCACCACACGTTCTTTGAGATGTTGGGGAATTTCTCTTTCGGCGACTATTTCAAAGACGAAGCTATCGAGCTTGCCTGGAATCTGGTGACCAAGTATTTTGGCCTTAACCCGGAAAAGCTTCTGGTGACAGTTTATTCCGAGGATGACCAAGCCTTCGATATTTGGAAGAAGCTGACTGGCTTTGCTGATGAGAAGATTATCCGTATCCCGACGTCTGATAACTTCTGGGCAATGGGTGATACCGGACCATGTGGCCCATGTTCCGAGATCTTTTACGACCACGGCGATCACATCTGGGGCGGGCCTCCGGGTTCACCGGAGGAAGATGGTGACCGCTTTATTGAGATCTGGAACCTGGTCTTCATGCAGTATGAGCAGATCACACCGGATCAGCGGGTCGATCTGCCGAAACCGTCGATCGATACCGGCATGGGCCTTGAGCGAATTGCTGCGCTGCTCCAGGGCACAAACGACAACTACGAAACGGACTTGTTCAAAGCACTGATTGCTGCCTCGGTCGAAGCAACCGGTGTCGAAGCCGTGGGCGATCAAGCTCCCAGCCATAAAGTGATTGCAGATCATCTGCGCGCCAGTAGCTTTCTGATCTCGGATGGTGTTTTGCCGTCCAACGAGGGGCGCGGCTATGTTCTGCGTCGGATCATGCGCCGGGCGATGCGCCATGCACGCTTGCTGGGTGCGCAGGAACCGTTGATGCACCGCCTCGTCAGCGCCTTGGTGCGCCAGATGGGAGAAGCCTATCCTGAACTCGTCCGCGCGCAATCGCTGATTACTGAGACACTCAAACTGGAAGAGACGCGGTTCCGCACGACCCTGGATCGTGGCCTTGGATTGTTAAATGACGAGAGCGGCGCACTAAAGAGCGGTGACGTGTTTTCTGGCGATGTGGCCTTCCGGCTTTATGACACCTATGGTTTCCCGCTCGACCTCACGCAGGATGCTCTGAGAGCGCGCGACATTACCGTTGATACGGATGCTTTCAATGCTGCCATGGAAAAGCAGAAGGCTGATGCGCGTGCGGCCTGGAAGGGATCCGGCGATAGCGCGACCGAGACCATCTGGTTCGATGTGCGGGAACGCGAAGGCGCCAGTGAGTTCCTTGGCTATGACACGGAGGTAGCGGAAGGTGAGATCCGCGCCCTGGTCAAGGCCGGCAAGGAAGTCAAGAAACTTAAAAAGGGCGATGAAGCTTCGATCGTTGTCAATCAGACGCCGTTCTATGGAGAGAGTGGTGGCCAGGTTGGCGATCACGGTGTCATTCGTGGCGCCGATGGGGCCGTGTTCGAAGTCACTGATACACAGAAGAAGTTGGGTGATCTGTTTGTTCACTTCGGCAAGGTGACAGGTGGTGCGTTCCAGCTGACCGATGCCGTTGAGCTTGAAGTTAATCACCAGCGGCGTAGTGCGACGCGTTCCAATCACTCTGCCACGCATTTGATACACGAGGCGCTGCGTGAGGTACTCGGCGATCACGTTGCCCAGAAGGGATCATTGGTGTCGCCGGATCGATTGCGGTTTGATTTCTCGCATCCAAAGCCAATGGATGATGCTGAGGTTGCGCGGGTTGAGCAGATTGCAAATGCTTTCGTTGCGCAGAACGCGGCCGTCGAGACTCGCTTGATGGCTTACGATGATGCCATCGAGACCGGTGCAATGGCTCTGTTTGGCGAAAAATACGGCGATGAAGTCCGCGTCGTCTCGATGGGTATCGATGAGCAAGGGTCGAAGGCCAACAAGGCTTGGTCCGTTGAACTTTGTGGCGGTACGCATGTCGGACGCACCGGCGATATCGGTGTGATCCGGTTGGTTGCGGAGACAGCATCGGCAGCTGGGGTCCGCCGGATCGAAGCTCTGACAGCCGATGGCGCGCGGCAGTATTTGGCGGCACAGGATGGGCGTATGCGCGAATTGGCCGGGATGTTGCGCACCAAGCCGGAAGATGTGATCGAGCGCGTTTCGGCACTGGCTGAAGAGCGCAAGCAGCTTGAGCGGCAACTGGGCGAGGCCAAGCGGCAGCTTGCAATGGGAGGAGGCGCTTCTACCGGGGCAGCCGATGATGCCACTAGTGAAATTTCAGGCACAAAGCTCTTTGCGCGATCCGTAGAAGGTCTCAATCCGAAAGATTTGCGTGGGCTGGTTGATAACGGCAAGGAGCAAGTCGGATCGGGCATCGTGGCCATCGTCGGAGTGACGGAGGACGGCAAGGCCGGTATCGCTGTGGGTGTAACATCAGACCTGACGGACCGCTTCAGTGCTGTTGATCTGGTTCGCGCGGGTTCCGCCGTACTCGGTGGCAAAGGTGGCGGTGGCCGTCCGGATATGGCGCAGGCTGGTGGACCTGATGGTTCGAAAGCAGCAGATGCCATCAAGGCAATAGAAGCTGCGATAGCGGGATAAGGACCGATGTTTTCATCGGCTGTTTCGCAATTGGATTGATGGAGCTGGAGTAAGCAATGGCAGGTGAGCCAGACGTCGCGGTCTATCGGGACGCTCTCATTGTGCTCACGACAGCTGCCGTGGTTGTTCCGATTGTTCGCCGCCTCAAGTTCAGTCCCGTCATTGCCTATCTTGCGGCCGGGGTCATCCTCGGCCCAAACGGCGTCGCGTTGCTGGCACCGGGCAATGAGGTTCTCAAATGGCTGACCATCCCGCCGGATAACAATCTGGAGTTTGCGGGTGAACTTGGCGTCGTCTTTTTATTGTTTCTGATTGGCCTGGAACTGTCGTTTCAACGCTTGGTGACCATGCGTCGACTGGTTTTCGGGCTTGGAAGCCTGCAGATCCTGATCTCGGCTGCAGCGATTGGCGGTATATGCTTGGCGCTAGGGGTTGCGACAGCGCCTGCTGTTCTCATTGGTTTCAGCCTGGCGTTGTCGTCAACGGCGATCGTGATCGAGCTTTTATCCCAGCAACAGCGCCTGGCGACGACGGCAGGTCGGACGTCGTTCTCGATTCTGCTGATGCAGGATCTGGCTGTCGTGCCTCTGTTTTTATTGGTTACCTTGCTTGCTGGAAACACCGGTGTTTCAGTCTTTGAAGGCGTGATGACGGCTTTGGTGCAGGCTGTATTGGCTCTCGTTGCTGTGGCAGGCGTTGGTTGGTTGGTCCTGAGGCCCCTGTTTCGAAACGTTGCTGCTTCTGAAAGTCAGGAACTATTTGTTGCAGCAACGTTGCTGGTTATCGTGGCAAGTGGTTTGGCAACCGCGGTGGCCGGTCTCTCAATGGCGCTTGGCGCTTTCGTAGCGGGTCTGTTGCTGGCTGAAACTGAGTTTCGCCGCGCTATTCAAGCCACGGTGGAGCCGGTCAAAGGTCTGTTGCTTGGAGTCTTCTTCTTCACAGTTGGCATGAACCTCGATACGCGCATCGTTGTGTCTGAGCCATCGCAGATTCTCTTAGGAACGATCGGTCTGATCGGTCTCAAGGCTTTCTTGCTCCTGCCGTTGCTCAGAGCATTCAAGATTGCAGCGTCAGCCAACGCAGAGGTTGCGCTTCTGCTGGGCTCTGGAGGCGAGTTCGCCTTTATAATTGTCGGCCTAGCGATGACAGCAGGCGTCATAGCTCCCGATCTTGCAGCGATCATCTTTGCGATTGCGACGCTTTCGATGTTGCTGATCCCGCTCCTCGATATTCTTGGACGAGCTATCGCCGGGCATCTGCAGCGTCGGGAGCAACTGGCGCCTGAACTGCTGGTGCAGCCAACTGTCGAGATGGCACCCCGGGCTTTGATTATTGGGTTCGGCAGGGTTGGCCGATTGCTTTCTGAGATGCTGGAAGAGCATGGCGTATCGCACCTCGCCATTGAGCATAATCCGTCAAATGTCACCCCTTGGCGGCAACGGGGCAGGCCCGTCTATTACGGTGATGCACGCAGCGACTATTTCCTACGCCTAAGTGGGATACTGCAGGCGGATGCGGTTCTTGTAACGATCAATGCCCCTTCTGCGGTTGAGGACATCGTGCGTGAGGTGCGAAAGGTTAATCCCAACATTGTGATTGTGGCACGAGCACGCGATGCCGAGCATGCGCGTAATCTCTATGATCTGGGTGCGACCGACGCCGTGCCCGAAACCATAGAGGCAAGTCTGCAGTTGGCCGAGGCATCGCTGGTCGGATTAGGGGTCCCGACGGGGCTGGTGATCGCATCGATCCACGGCAAACGAGATGAACTTCGCCACACGCTGCAGGGCTCCGATGGTGGTCCGGGATACGCTGGTCAGGCCGGTCGTGGTTCGGCGCGTCACCGGCAGCAAAGTTTGCAAAGCGACAAAGAGTAAAACTGTCCAGGTGATTTGCTAGTTGGACTTTGCTTTGGCTTTGGCCTTCGAAGCATGCCAACGTTCATCGTGCAACCATGTCGGCCGGCCGCTTTCCATATTGCGGAAACCCTCGACGTAGCTCGCTTTCATGTTGAAGATAAGTGTTTTGCTACGAGCCGGATTGAGCTGATCAAGCCAATCACCGGAGCTGTCCACATTCATTGACATCTTGAACTGGAGCGGGAGTTCAACTGCGCCGGTTGTCTCCATGAATGCCCCTGTTTCCAGTGCGTGGAACAGCACTACTCCACTGTAGGAATTGCGCCCGGCAACGGTGATAGGATTGAAGAGCGTGGTTTCTGCTTTGGGAGAGGCACCGAAATGTAGGTTCTGAAACTTCACCGTCTTTCCGGTCTTGATGTGCTTCACCTCAAGGTCGAATGACAAGATGGTTCCGCGTCGGGCACCATCGTTCGAGATGGTAATGGGTATAGCCAAGACGTCGCGAAAGCCCTGCCTGAACATATGAATTAGAGGCGGCTGGTAGAGACGGAGGCTCGCCTGCTTCAAGACTGTCTCGTAGAAGCTGTAACCCGAAAATAGAAGAGCGATAATCGATACCAGGGTCGTCAGGCGGGCCGTCATTTTACTTTCCTCAGGCGCTACGTTTTTGGATTGCGATTGAATCTCGGTAGTGGTGTCAGCGTAGTCGGTTACCGAGCCCATCAGTTCCTGAAGCTCTTCGGCCGGTTGCTGCCTATGGCTTACCATTCGGTCGTCCCTTTCGCGCTCTGTTCGGCAGGTTTGCTTTCTTTCAGAGCGCTAAACTCTCAAAATCTATCGACACGATAAGGATGGATGTCGCAGAATGTTGGCTGCTGTGTGATGATCTCGGCTAATAGACGGCCTGTGACAGGGCCGAGCGTGAAACCAAGGTGATGATGGCCGAAGTTGGCCCAGAGCCCCGGCTTCCCGGGAACTCCTCCAATCATTGCCAGCATGTCGGGTAAGCAGGGGCGCCGGCCAAGCCATGGTTTGGGTTCCGCTCGATCTGCCAATGGGAATATCTGTTTTGCGATCGGTTCGGTCTGCTCAAGCTGTCGTGGTGTTGGCGGGGCATTGTGCCGGGCAAACTCGGCACCTGTCGTCAATCGGATGCCCTTGCTCATGGGCGCCAAGACGAACCCGTAATCGGTGTCAAGGACAGGGCGGCCTAGGGTAGCGTTGCCTTTTGCGCTGTAGTGCATGTGGTAGCCGCGCTTGGAGGCCAACGGTACTCGGAGATCCAATCGTGCCAGAAGTTCAGCTGACCAGGGCCCAAGTGCAATGACGCAATCTCTTGCTGTGATTGGTCCTTCAACGTTTTGGACCTGCCATCCACCTTCAATCGCTTCCAGGGTGTCGGCGTCACCGGTGAGAAATGCACCTCCTTTCGAGGTGAAGAGCTCAGCGTAAGCCTTACCAACGGCGTTTGGGTCAGCAACGCTGGCGGGATCGACGAGATGCATGCCGCCTGCAAAATCTCCCGTAAGGTGAGGCTCCAACTCTTTGAGTTTCGCTGGATCCAAGGCCTCATAATTGACGCCATAAAGTTGGCGCTCTTCTTCCATGGCTGCAACATCGGCATCGAGGCTGGCCTGTTCGCGGTAAACCCGGAGATAGCCGGTTCTGCGTAACATGCCTTCAATACCGGCTTCCTGCATCAATGCCTCATGCTCAGCGAGGCAATTGTTGACGAGTGGCAAGGCGGCACGCGAAGTCTGAGCGATCTTCTCCTCAGTACCGTGGCGCCAGTAGGCATATAGCCAGGGGGCGAGACTTGGCAAAGCGCTGTAGTGCAGATGGGCTTCTGTCGTTCGGTTCAGTGCGTAATTGAAAACTTTGCGTAAACTGCGGGGGAAGGGATAAGGCACGACGCCTTCACACTGAATGAGGCCAGCATTGCCATATGAGGTCTCCTCCGCTGCCGGTCGCCGGTCAACAAGTGCAACACTGCGGCCGCGCTGTTGAAGATGCAGCGCGGTTGACACACCAACCATGCCAGCGCCCAGGACAATGCAGTCAAATTTCATCTTCACTCATTCCCGGTTTTGAAAAATCACTTACGTCCGTCCCCAGCAGCATTGTCCCAGCCGATTGAAGCAGAATGCGAGGGCTGATAAACCGCCATATCGTGCAATCTGTTGTACGGCAATCCCAAGCTTGCGCGAATGGTTGCCGTCCTGCCAGGAGAAATTGCTTTATGATCCCGCGCTATAGTCGCCCGCAGATGGCTGAAATTTGGAGCCCGGAGACCAAATTCCGGATTTGGTTTGAGATTGAGGCGCATGCAGCAACAGCCATGGCAAACCTCGGCGTCATCCCGAAAAGCTCAGCAGAGATCATATGGGAAAAAGGGCAGGCGGCTGAGTTCGATGTGGCGCGGATTGATGCCATTGAGGCAGAAGTCAAACACGATGTGATCGCTTTTTTGACTCATCTGGCAGAGCATGTCGGGCCTGATGCCAGGTTTGTTCACCAAGGCATGACATCATCTGATGTGCTCGATACATGCTTCAATGTGCAATTGGTTCGGGCTACGGATATTCTACTCGACGATCTCGACCGTGTGCTCGCAGCACTGAAGGTGCGAGCCTATGAGCACAAGTCCACCCTCACGATTGGACGGAGCCACGGCATCCACGCGGAGCCAACAACCTTCGGGGTTAAACTGGCGTTCGCATATGCCGAGTTCGAAAGAGCAAAAGCGCGCCTCGTTGCGGCACGCGCTGAGATTGCCACCTGCGCTCTTTCAGGTGCCGTTGGGACGTTTGCTAACATCGAGCCAAGTATTGAGGCTTATGTTGGTGAACAAATGGGATTGGAGGTTGAGCCAGTTTCGACGCAGGTCATTCCGCGTGATCGCCATGCGATGTATTTCGCGACGCTGGCCGTTATTGCCTCATCGATTGAGCGGTTGTCGACCGAGATCCGTCACCTGCAGCGAACGGAAGTTCTGGAAGCCGAAGAATACTTCTCACCTGGTCAAAAGGGTTCGTCGGCTATGCCTCACAAGCGGAATCCGGTACTGACCGAGAACCTGACCGGGCTGGCGCGGATGGTGCGGTCCTATGCCATGCCGGCGATGGAGAATGTTGCGCTGTGGCATGAGCGCGATATTTCGCACTCGTCTGTTGAACGCATGATCGGTCCAGATGCCACTGTTACGCTTGATTTTGCGCTTGTCCGGATGGCCGGCGTGATCGAAAAGCTGGTGGTCTACCCAGAGCGAATGCAAGCCAATCTCGACAAGCTTGGTGGATTGCACAATTCGCAGCGGGTGCTGCTTGCATTGACGCAAGCCGGCGTAGATCGCGAAGGCGCCTATCGGATGGTGCAGGTCAACGCGATGAAAACCTGGGACCATGGCAAGGACTTTTTGAGTGAACTCAAAGCAGATCCGGAGATTTCGAAGTATCTCTCCGCTGGGCAGCTTGATGACATGTTTGATATGGCGCACCACACCAAACATGTGGACACGATTTTCACGCGTGTCTTTGGTGCGTGACGTGACAACTGCGAACTGTCGTATTTAGTTTTCGCGAAAAGTGTTTGGTTGCGCTACATTTTTCCCGGGGCTGAGTATGGGGCGTTGGATGCTATCGCGTGTTGTTTGGTGTTTGGGGTTAGTTGGTTCCTTGATGGCCTCAGACGAGGCTATCGGTGAGGTCGCATCAGGGAAGTCAGCCCAAGAAAGTTCGCTGGTTATTGTTCTCGGGGGAGATCTAGGGCTCGGTGGAAGTGGTCAACCCGTTAGTCCGGTTGGTGGTTATCGGCACGGAAAACGCATTCCTTGGCCAGACCTCACAACCGGCATCAAGCCACTCTTAAGCGGCGACATTAATTTTGCCAATCTCGAGACTGTTGTGACCGACAGGCGGAAGCTATCGCCGGCTGACAAGCTCTTCACATTTCAAATGCATGTCCAAGGCGCTCGGCATTTGGTTGATGTCGGGTTCAATGTTTTTTCTACGGCTAACAATCATTCAAGGGACTTCGGCCAAACGGGCATGCGCGAAACCTTGCGTCATCTTGAGGGACTAAGGTCAGCCGGACTGCTTGCGTTCCCCGGATTAGGGGCTGGGCGCAGCGCTGCTACCGCGCCATCGCTGATCAAACTTAAGGGTACAACTGTTGCCGTCTCAGCTCTTGGGATTGGTGGTGCCCGGCCTAGTCGCGATGGTCGGCGACGTGGTCAGCCCTCCTATCATTCGAAAACGGATTTTACTGACACAGTTTCTAGGCTGGCATCTGCTGAGGCCGATTACAAAGTTCTCTCGGCTCACTATGGTCGCGAGTTGAGTATCCGACCATCCGCCTCTGCTGTTCGTAAACTTCGAGATCAAGCCGTCATCGAAAATGAGGTCGATCTTGTGGTCGGGCATCACACGCATGTTGCTGCGGGTGTGCAGCGCGTTGACAGGCGATTGATCCTCTATGGTCTCGGAAACCTTCTGCATCTTGGAATGCAGGACATGGCGAAGTTTGGTCAATGCCGAGACTTTGGCCTAATTGTCCGCGTTCACCTGACCCGAAAAGAAGGCAAGAGGCTCAGACCCTCGGCTATAGAGGCCATTCCATTGAAACGTATGCATGCCATTGCGGAACCTGTGACACGTGCTGCTGCAGCCAAGCGTATTGCCGTCCTCAATGGTCTGGCAAGCGAACTTGATCACGAGGCCAGCGGTGCGCGAGGTGTTCGCTTCAAAATGAATGAACATGGTCACGGTGTTTACTGTTTTGAGAATGCCGAGGGGAATAACAGCGCCCAACTTCATCCACTGTGCCGAGCCAAGGGTGCGCCGTTGCGCGACGTCGGTAGCGTGGGCTGCCCGCTCTTGTCGAAGTCTATTGTCGCGCGATCGAGCCGAAATAGGTCCAATCGTAAGAAGTTGAGAGGCAAGCGTACGGCCGGCAATAGTTCATCAGGGGGTGGGAACTTCTCACAGCGCTTCTTCCGATCGGTTTATGGAAATTAGATCCTGTATCTTGCTGAACGAAGTCCTGATGCGTCCGTGTTGATTTAAAGCGGGTCGAATGGGGAAGTCGTCGCAATCGATGTGCGCGTACGTAAATGTTCCGCCCATTGTTTGAGCTTGGGGCGGTTGTCTGTTGCAGTCCAATCGAAGTAGCGACTGCCGGAATCTATGGCGCCCATTAAAATCATTTGAGCCAGGTTAAATGGGCCGGTCATCGTCTCGGTCTGAAGTTTTGTCTCCAGTATATCTGCCAGCCTTTCCGCTCGACTCCTCTCATGCGCAACAATTGTTGGCGATTGCTCGTTCTCGGGACGTCGAACCTCACGACCGAGGACTGCGATTCCATCCAGAAAACTGCGAGCTAACGCAACCAGCTGACCATACTGCCAGTTATGGGTTTCGGCAGGCCAGACCAGCTGTGGCCCATGGCCAACCGAATCGAAGTAGCGACAGATCAAATAAGACTCTTCCAAGATGGTACCGTCATCGAGGACAAGACTTGGGACACGCCCGGATGGGTTTATGTCATAGTATGGACTGCCGACTTGACGTGTCTGGGCGGGGATCACCTCGATCTGATCCATTAGTGAGTGTTCAATCGCCGCAATGCGGGCAAACCTGGCGTACGGAGATGTCGAAGTCACATGGAGCTTCATTTCACGCCCCCTTTCAGTGCCGGATTGTGACAGATTGATTGTGATCGGCTAACTTTATCACATGCGAACCTCGGATGTAGATCTGCTTTTATGTGTTGAAGGCCGCTCTGTCAGTGATGATCACTGGGTTGGGCGCTGGGCGCGAAACCTTAAGACCGGTGTGCTGGTGGATATTGGCCCTCCTGGTGGTGAGGAGGGCCGTCTGCGCACCAAGAAGCGGGTTTCTGAGGCCGCCTCAAGGGCCGAGCGTCCGGTTGTGCTCGTCGGTTATCACAGTGGTGTTGCTGCCATTGTGATGCACGCGGCAGATGGGGCAGAGGGCATCAAGGGTGCGCTGCTCGTGGCGCCGCCAAATCTCAAGCTGACCGAAGATTTTGAACAAGCAAAGCAGTCTGAGACGGCCATTACGAATGCACCATTGCCCTTCCCATCGCTCGTCATTGCATCACGGACTGACCCAAGATGCAGTTATGACAAGGCAAGCGAGTTGGCGCTGGCATGGGGTTCACACCTTGTCGATGCTGGTGATGCCGGGCAGTTGGATGTTTCTTCCGGGCACGGACCATGGCCGGAAGGCCTGATGCGCCTCGGTTGGTTTCTCAAGCGACTGCAGTAGTTCCGTTGGAATAGCTGCATTGCTTCAAAAAGCAAAAAGGCTGGCAAAATGGCCAGCCTTCTGAACTGTTTGTCATTTCGCTCGCGCAGTAGGTTATCGCGAATAGAATTCGACGACGAGATTTGGTTCCATGATGACAGGAAACGGAACGTCTGCTAGTGCCGGGATGCGCTGAAACGTTGCGCTCATCTTGCCGTGATCAACTTCGAGATAGTCGGGCACGTCGCGCTCTGGGCTCTTCGATGCCTCGAGAACCATGGCGACTTCGCGAGATTTCTCGCGGATCTCAATAACATCCCCGATGCGGCAGCGGAAACTCGCGACGTTCACGCGCTTGCCGTTCACTCTGACGTGGCCATGGGAGATAAACTGCCGTGCGGCAAATACCGTCGGGACGAATTTCGCGCGATAGACAACGGCGTCCAGGCGACGCTCCAGAAGGCCAATCAGGTGTTCCGATGTTGAACCTTTGAGGCGCACGGCTTCAGCGTACAGGCGACGGAAATGTCGCTCACCGATGTTGCCGTAATAACCTTTTAGCTTTTGCTTGGCGCGGAGCTGCTGACCGAAGTCGGACAGTTTTGCGCTGCGACGATCGCCGTGTTGGCCTGGGCGGTTCTCACGCTTGTTAATTGGGCTCTTTGGGCGACCCCAGATGTTCTCGCCAAGACGGCGATCAATCTTGTGTTTGGCGCTAATGCGCTTTGACATTCTGGCACTCCATGCGTGTTAATGCATCTGTGAGATGGAGCGCCCCCTCCTCTTCTCCCGATGGGAGCCGACAGGTATCGAGCCTGATGTCTCGTACCGCGGGTGCGCAAATAAAACACGGGCCCACGAGGGGCCCGAGCAGCGATGTCATACTGAAGATTGGGTACTAAGTCAACGCTTCATCCGCGGGACTATGTGCGCCCGTGCGGCTTCAGAATTACTGTCTTTTTACGGCCTTACCCGCGGCAGATGCGAGAGCAGGGCCGGTCGACACGTAGGTTGTGATGAGTTCTTTGACCTTCTTGCGCTGCTCTTCAGTGCAGGTCTTAGCTGCGGCCTTCCCATCTTTGACAACCACTTTCTTGTCGCCGTCGCCTTTGTTTTTAACGATTTGCAGCTTTCCGACCAGCATCATGACCGTAGTGAGATGCAGCTGGTTGATGTAGACCATCTGTTGCGGCGTCCACTTGTCAGACTTCTGCTCACGCAGCATCAAAGAACGGTAGTTCTTTACCTGATCTTCGCGGAGATCACAGATCTGCGCGTGGGCCGTCAGCCGCGCGACTTTGATGACCTCACGGCCCTTATCGACCGGGATCGTCATCTTGTCGCGGTTCTTCTTGTCGATAAAAACGGTCTTTCCGCTCGGTGGTGTAAACTTGTCAGGCGTGTAGCTCCAGGCGTAGTTCATGATCGTCTTGACTGACCGTTCACTGAGCTCCTGCGCAGCACTTTGAGATGCACTGACGGCCAAGAACGCTGCTGCGCCAAGACTGAGGGTAATCCCTGCTGCGGTCGGTTTTCGCATTTGCTAAGCCCCTATTCGCCTTCCTGCATAGGCAATCCAGCACCACAATGTGCCCCAGGTGTGTTGCCTATCCCATCTGTGTATTTAACGACGCGTCGTCGGACCCAAAAAGGGCATAATCAAGGCGCCCGACGAGAGGTGAATTAGCCTGTGTCTCTAGTGCGAACCAACGTGGCGACAATGCCACGCAATGTTCTCACTTCCTGATCTGTTGCGTCCATGCGCGATAGCATCGTGCGGATGTTTCGTACCACAACGTGGCTACGATGCGAGGGCGTAAAGAAGCCCTTTTTTTCAAGCTCGCCTTCCAAATGCTCAAACAGGCCAAGGAGTTCCTGCTTGGTAGCTCGCCTGTTCTTGCCCAGGTTTACGCCTGTTTCGACCGGACTCTCGTTGTTTGTCACACGGCCTAAGCTGGCTGAGCCCGTTGCTTTCAACCACTCATAACCAATCAACAAAACCGATTGTGCCAAGTTCAGCGATGCAAAACGATTGTTTATTGGAATCATAAGGATAGCGTCTGCCAACGCAACCTCATCTGTGGTCAGACCGTTGCGCTCTCTGCCGAACAATATGCCACACCTTTCTCCACCGAGAGCGGAGGTGGTGATGGCCTGAGCAGCTTCCTGGGGCGGCATCACCGGCTTGCGCATGTCTCGCTGGCGCGCAGTGGTCGCCGCAACCCAATTCAGATCCTGGATGGCTGCGCCCACGTCATCATGTAGCGTGGCATTGTCGATGATGGCTGCTGCACCGGATGCAACCGCTCTGGCCTTCTCGCTCGGCCAACCGTCACGGGGGCTAATGATCCTGAGATCATCCAGGCCGAAGTTGCCCATGGCGCGGGCGACCATGCCAATGTTCTCAGGGATTTGCGGCTCGACGAGTATGACTGCTGGTGGGGCGGCCTCGGTTTCCGATGGTCCGATTAAATCATCAACCTGCCTGACGCCGTAACGAAGCTTACGCAGGACACGCCGCGCCCAGAACCAATACTCCTCCCCGGCCCAACGCTGTGCGTGCTGTTCCAGGCTTGAGATTTCGAGCGTGCCTTGGCCGGGACCGCTGAGCGAGAGGTTGTTGTCCTTGCAGTTTATTGTTTCGAACTGTTGAAGGTATTGATCAAAGCTTTCGAGCCCTTCGGCCTGGGTGTGCCGTCTGCACGTCCGGCATGTGACCTGGGCTTGGCCGCACTGCTGTTCAGCGCAATAAATCAGGACCTTTTCGAACGCGTCGGCGTCGAGCTTACGACCGTCTCCGCATGCGGTGCCAGTAGATATGACGCTTTGGGCGCCGTTCTCGTGTGCTGCATGGACGATCTCGGCGATTGTAGCATTTTGCTTCTTTAGGCGTGGTTCGGTACCGACGACTTCAATAAGATCGCTCACGGGGTGTCCTGGGTTTTGGCTCAAAAGAACAGAAGTTCGTGCTGAATCGACGAAGGTGCGAACTCGTCAAGTCCGTAGGCTACGGGAAGGTTGGTGCCGGGCTGTCGATCATCGATCTGAGCGCAGGTTTTATATCCAGACTGCAAGTGCGAGGTAATGGCGTGGTAATCCATCAGTCCAGCTGCGTGTGTCGAGGTATCAAAGGTTGCCTCCAGCATAATCGGTGGCGCCTGGCCTAAAACACCGGTGGCTCCGTGGAGAACGCTTTGTTCGTGACCTTCAACATCGATCTTCAGGAAGCCAACGTCTCTTGGGGCAATCCCGTTGTTCTTGAGGATCTGATCGAGTTTATCGACACTCACCACTTCTGCCGTGGAGGGGGTCATGACAAAACCTTCTTCGAGCGAGTGGGCGCCGCGGTTTTTCTCATCCCGGTACAATGGCATTTCCCCGCTCGCGAAGCTGGCTGCTGTCGCTGCTATGGTGACTCTCTCCGAAAGTCCATTGGTTGCAATGTTGCGCTCCAGGATCGATCTATTGTGGCGATCCGGTTCGATTGCAACTGCGTGGGAAAACTGGCCGCTCAACATTGCGTACAGGGTCATCGCCCCGATGTTTGCGCCGACATCAACAAACACCTTGCCGCGAGGAAGCCGGCCGTGAGTCGAGGCGAGCGCCATTGCGGCCTCCAGGTCTCCACGCTGCCAGGCTCGACCCGACAACAGCGTGAAGGCGATTTTGTCGTCACGGGGATCGACAAAGATTTCGTGGTCATCGAAGTTGACGAGACAGAGCGTCTGTTCAGCGATGTAGTTAGAAAACAAGTAGTTGAGAACGATCCGGCGGAAGCGCTGGTCACGCAGCGATAGCCGAGTGAGAAACCGTTTTGCGCGTGAGCTCCACCTGCGTCCTCGCCGTGCAGGACCTTCCTGTTGGTGCCACCTCATCTTTCTCTCCACAACGCGCAGCGAGCGTGGTAGGCCACTGACAAATTTGGCAGCTGACGGTGAAGGCGAGCAGTTAATCCGCTCAAATCGCGGTTCCGCCGGTGGACTTCCAAAGAGCCTTCGGGCTCGCTTAAACGTGGATCGCAAAACATGTCGAAAATCAAGGTTTCTGGCACGGTCGTCGAGTTGGACGGCGATGAGATGACGCGGATCATCTGGCAGTTCATCAAAGATAAACTGGTCCATCCGTATCTCGACATCAATCTCGAATATTATGATTTAGGTATGGAGAACCGTGACAAAACTGACGATCAGGTCACGATTGACGCAGCTGAGGCGATCAAAAAACATGGAGTTGGCGTGAAGTGCGCCACGATTACGCCGGATGAGGGGCGCGTTGAAGAGTTTAAGCTCAAGAAGATGTGGCGTTCACCAAATGGCACGATCCGAAACATTATCGGCGGAGTTATCTTCCGCGAGCCCATTATTTGCAGCAACGTCCCCCGTCTTGTTCCAGGCTGGACACAGCCCATCGTTATAGGCCGCCATGCCTATGGTGATCAGTATCGCGCAACGGACTTCAAGTTTCCCGGAGCAGGGAAACTGTCCATCAAGTTTGAAGGCGAGGATGGCGAAGTTATCGAACATCCCGTGTTTGATGCGCCAACGGGCGGCGTTGCGATGGCGATGTACAATCTCGACGACTCGATTCGTGATTTTGCCCGCGCGTCTTTCAATTATGGTTTGGGGCGCAACTACCCGGTTTATCTATCAACGAAGAATACGATCCTCAAACAGTACGACGGCCGTTTTAAAGAGATCTTCGAAGAGATCTATGAGGCTGAATTCAAGGCAGATTACGAGAAAGCTGGCCTTGAGTATCAGCACCGCCTGATCGATGACATGGTTGCTTGTTCCATGAAATGGAGCGGCGGTTATATCTGGGCCTGTAAAAACTACGATGGTGACGTGCAATCAGATACGGTTGCGCAAGGGTTTGGTTCCCTGGGGCTAATGACCTCTGTGCTGCTGACGCCGGACGGCAAGACTGTGGAAGCAGAGGCTGCGCACGGCACTGTGACCCGGCATTATCGCCAGCATCAGGATGGCCAGGAAACGTCGACTAACTCCATTGCATCCATCTTTGCTTGGACGCGTGGCCTCAGGCATCGCGCAAAACTAGATGACAACACCGAGTTGCAGGCCTTTGCCGAGACGCTTGAGAAGGTCTGTGTTGATACGGTCGAATCCGGCCACATGACCAAAGACCTTGCTCTGCTCATCGGGCCGGATCAGTCGTGGCTGACAACAATGGGCTTCCTCGACAAGATCAGTACGAATCTTGAGCAAGCCTTAGGGGGCAGCGCCTAGGATTGCTTTGCCTCTAATCGATTGGTGAGTGCGTACTACCGGGATAATCGAGAGGCGGTTACTGCTTCTCGAACTGCTTGTTGTGGGCCTGAATGCGGGCACGGCGCTCGGCTTGTAGCCGGTCTGCTTCCGAGATCGCGTCAGATCTCTGCGGTGAAGAACCAAAGAGCAGGGAGCCGAGCGCTGATGTCGACGCGGGTTGCTCATCCGGTCGTGGTTGTTGTTGGTTCACTGGCTGCCTAGGCACGGTTGCCGCTTGTTTCACGATCTGACTTTGATCCAGCGCAGGTGACGGTCTGGGTACTGCTGGAGGTGGCTGTAAGGCGATCCTGGCAGGTGGATGGGCTCTTTCGCGAGGCTTAGCAATTGTGGCCGCGCGGGGCGTTGTACTTGGCGGTGGCGATGAGAATTGTTGGGTTAGCGGGCTCCACGTTTGAACGCGTGTTCCGGTCGGAGCTGCCGCTTTAGTTGGCTGCCTCGCCACCACGGTTTCCTGTTGAAACTGCGGTACACGAGTGCGTGTAAGTGTCGGTTTTCGAGTTTGAGGCGGCCGGCTTTGTGGCTTCGATGGCTGAACGGGTCGAACAGTCCCGGTTACGACTTTTTGTGACCAGTTTGGCAACGGCTTTGGTTGTGCTCGAACAGCGGTGGCTTGCGCTGGCCAAGATTGCTGTCTGCGGTTGCTGGCCGGGGCACTCGGACTGCTCTTCCTCTGACCTTCCGGCAGGCGCCCCGCGGAATGAATCGGCTGAGATACCTTGTGCTGGATCTGTCGCGTGCTGGTCTGCGGTCGGTTCTGAACTCTCGGCAGGATTAGAGAAGTTGCGGATGGACGGGCCGCTGTGCGCTGGGGTGAGCTTGGTCCAGAAGAATTCTGCGAGGGCGCCTTCACGCCAGATGACTGATAAGCTTTCTGGCGTAGCGCAATGGCTTCCTTTTGCTGGCGGGATGGAAGTTTGCCAAACCATATGGCGGAGTTTAGATCCGCGATGGCTTCAGCGGTGCGGCCTGAACCATGTTTGGCACGACCTCTCAGATAGAGCGCGTGCGCCATATTGGACTGCTGCATCTTGCCGGCGTTGATGCTCTGATCGAGTCGTCGAATAGCAGCACCGTACTTGCGGCCATCAATCTCGCTCTTGGCAAGGCGCAGTTCTTCCAAGACATTCGTCTGCGCATGGGCTTGGAGCCCGCTAAGTGTTAGCAGCCCTGCAAAAACAACAATTAGACAATTAGCCAGTCGCAAACTGGATCCCAAGTTTTTCATCTCTGCGCCGTTCGTCCTGCGTGCTACCCGAGCGAATCAGTGGTGATTTGGCAAAGCGTAGGTGAGAACGAGCTGAGACGTTCGTCAGGGATGAAAAGAATCAAGGATTTCCACGGGTTTCATCGGAGATGCGGACTGCTACGAGCGTTTCAATAGGTCTCGTTCGATGAATATGCGCGCTGGTACCAGCCTGCACTTAGAGGATGTCCCGTCCCATACACCACCGGAAGTCTGACAATTGCTAACCATGTTCCAGCGATGCGTCTGCCAGGCTAGGAGAACGGCTAAAAACATCGTCATGAGAGCAGCGGCAAGTAATTTGTTCATCTCGCAAGCCGATAGAGCGTGGCGGCGAATCTACGTTAGCAATATCTCGTCTTAAGCGGAGTGTACATCGTGATAGCCCGGTGGGCCAGTGTATGCAGGACACGGAATGCTCGCATGATAAACACCGCGCGCGATTGCGCGAGCCAGACAGTCAGCTGCGACCGAGCCGATCTCAGTGAGGTTGTGTAGTGGTTTCTCCAGCGTCGAAACAGCGAAAACGGTGTCGCCATCCATTGGAGCATGGGCCGGTCTGACTGCCCGAGCCAGGCCGTCGTCAGCCATGATCGCCAAGCGTTGGGCCTGAGCCTTTGACAGGGCTGCATCGGTGACTACGAGACCGATGGTAGTCGATGGCGGCGCCCCGCCTTTCATTCGCAAGCTCAATGCAT
>JBCDBQ010000068.1:0-19093 GCA_039183375.1 Pseudomonadota bacterium | reverse complement strand
GTCCGCGCAATTTGTCCCGATAACTTCGTGCGACGAGTGGACTGGCCAGCCAATCAGCTTCTGGTTGGCGCGCAGCCAGGTCATCGGTGATTTCAACATCATCGAAACCACAGTCGAGTGCATAGCGAAATTGATCCGAGATGATATGGCCAACGGCACGGAGATGGCCCTTGTATGCGGCGTTGCGTAGGCGCTTTGCCAACGAAAAGCCACGGCCGTCGGCAAAGTTGTCGAAACTAATCCTGATCAGTTTCGTCTGATCTAGCCTGCTCCGGATGCTCTCAATATCCGCATCCGGTGCAAGATTGAGAGTGTCCGTGTCGCGTGCATCAACGCTGGGGTCGGACATCAACCCATCTGGAAGCTGCACTGGCCTAAATCCAGCAGGAGTTACAAGAGGCATTGGTTTTCCTATCTGTGTCGCTGAGCTTAACTCGTTAGCCAGCTAGGCCAGCCAGGCTGATCGATCCGGTCTCTGGAGCTACCGGTGTGACGAGCTGCTTATTGTAAAGTGCATCTTTGAATGGCTGGGCACCAAGCCGTCGGTAGGTCATGAGGAAGGTCTCTTGAGGGTCAGCGCGCAGTGCCAGATAGGCATCGATCAGGCGTTGAATGGCTGGTACGACCTCTTCGCCACCAAATCCCGGACCAGCACGTTCACCGATAGCCAATGTCTCAGTGTGATCGCCTCCGAGAGTGATCTGATAGTTTTCGACACCGCGTCGATCAAGGCCGAGAATGCCGATATGTCCGACGTGGTGATGGCCGCAGGCATTGATGCAACCGGAAATCTTGATCTTCATTTCACCAATCGTCTTCGCGTAGACCGGGTCCGCAAAATGCCGAGAGATCTCTTGTGCGATGGGGATCGAACGGGCAGTTGCGAGAGCGCAGTAATCCATTCCGGGGCAGGCAATGATGTCGCTGATCAGACCAACGTTGGCAGTTGCTAGTTCTGCCTGTTGGAGTCGGGCAAAAATTGCTGGTAGATCGCGCTTGCGCACATGCGGTAGCACAATATTTTGCTCGTGGCTGATCCGAATTTCATCATGGCCGAACTCTTGCGCCAAATCAGCCACGACGCGCATTTGGTCCGCGGTCGCGTCACCCGGTACGGCGCCGTTGGCTTTCAGAGAAATCGTAGCAATCGCGTAACCAGTGTGTCGATGTTCTGCGATGTTCTGTTCGACCCATGCCCGAAATGCGGCATCAGCGGACAGTGCCTGCTCATACCCTGGATCAGTTTCGGCTAAGCTTTCGAAGTGAGGTGGTCGGAAGTAAGCCTCGATGCGCTGCTGCTCGTTGGGGTCCACCGAAACCGAAGCACCGCCGTGCAGTGACTTGAGGTGTTCAAACTCCGTCTCCACAGCTGAGCGAAACTCTTCAAGGCCGGTTTCGTGGAGCAAAATCTTAATGCGCGCCTTATACTTGTTATCGCGGCGCCCGTGCAAATTGTAGACCCGCAGAATAGCTTCGATATAGGCCAACAGGTCGTCCTTGGGCAGGAATGGTCGCACAATCGCACCAACCATTGGCGTGCGACCCAAGCCACCACCGACAATCACTTCATACCCAGCTTCGTTGTTCGAATCGCGTAGCATACGAAGGCCAATGTCGTGCGCTTTGGTAACGGCCCGATCATTCGGTGAGCCGGTTACAGCAATCTTGAACTTCCGCGGAAGGAATGCGAATTCAGGATGGTCGCTCGACCATTGTCGTAGCAGCTCGGCGGTAGGTCTCGGGTCTTCGATTTCATCGGCGGCAGCGCCGGCAAAGTGATCGGCGGTGACATTGCGAATGCAGTTGCCGGAGGTTTGAATTGCATGCATGCCGACATCGGCGAGCGCATCAAGGATGTCTGCAGTATCGTGCAGTTTCGGCCAGTTGAACTGAATGTTTTGTCGGGTTGTAAAGTGGCCATAACCACGATCCCACTGTTCGGCAATCATTGCCAGCTGTCGCATCTGAGCGCTATTGAGTGTGCCGTACGGGATAGCAACGCGGAGCATGTAAGCGTGCAATTGCAGGTAGAGCCCATTTTGCAGCCGCAGCGGCTTGAATTCATCCTCTGTCAGTTGACCGGAGATCCTTCGGTCGATCTGCGAACGAAAACGGGCAACGCGGTCACGGACAAATGCAGTGTCGAATTCGTCATAGCGGTACATTGTGCATCCTCGACTCTAGCTAGCTTGCGTATCGATCGATAGCGATTTTATGGATGGTCCATCTGCGCGTAGCTTCTCGCGTATATGGCTGGGAGTGATCCGGTCGGTCTCTTGGTGAACGTCGACTAAGTACGGGCCGACGACACGCTCCGGTTGGCGGTTGGCAAGTGCAATGAGAGCCGCTGCCGCTTCGTCCTGGTCCGCCACAGCTGCATGGCTCAAGTCTCGAGACCAGGTTTCATTCTCTGTCAGATAAACAACATCGCCATCGAAGAGATCGTTGGCACTCACAACCTGTCTCTTGGATTTGGTCATAGGCTTGCTCCTGAAGCGATGCGCGGCTCTGCAGGCTGTGAAAGTTGGTTTATGGTGCTGTCCGCGAGATTGCGCGGTGCGAGGCCAAAAAGGATAAGGGCAGGGCCGTTCAGCTCTGAGCGACTCACGTCGGCATCTAGGTCCTGAAGGGTCGTTGCTAGAACTGCCTCATTCTCTCGCGACACATTCTCGATGATGCTGATGGGTGTGGCCGGGTCCGCGCCATGCATCAACAGCCGACCTTGCAGAAAGCGTGTGGCGCGCAACCCCATGTAGATGGCAGCCACCGCTCCAGGTCGTCCAAGTGCGCGCCATTCATGCTCCGCAAATCCATTGACATCGTGCCCGGTTAACAGACGAAACTCCGAATTGCGTTGGCGCTTGGTAAGGGAGACCTTTAGCTTGGCTGCTGCTGCCAGTGCTGTCGTAATGCCTGGGACGATTTCAAAGGAGATTTCGGCGGCATCAAGGGCATCCATCTCTTCATCTAAGCGCCCATAAACAGCCGGGTCACCAGATTTCAAACGCGCAACACGCAGACCTTTGGAAGCGTGGTCAACCATAAGCTGATTGATATCGCTTTGCTGCCAGCTCTGACCGCCAGGTGTCTTACCAACTTCGACAAATACGGCTTCGCGACGCGCGAGCTCGAGAACATCATTGGAGACAAGTCGGTCGTGCACGATAACGTCAGCATCATGCATTGCGCGACGTGCCTTGTTGGTCAGATGGTCAGGATCTCCTGGGCCGGCACCAATGATCCAGACATAGCCACGGTGTGTCTTTGCGCTTGCGTCACTTGCATGCGCCAGATGTTTGGCCAGCAAGTTTGATATCGCGATCTGGACTTGCTGTTCGCCACCTTCGGCCAGTGCCGCTGGTCCAACCGTCTCGTAGTACTCTGCCCAGAAGCCGCGCGTTGCACGTCCCTTTGGTAACGCCGAGGCTGCTCCACGAAACTGCTTTCCAACCCGCGCTAGTAGACCGAGCTGGCTATCCAGTTGCTGCTCCAGTCGAACCTTGATTTGTCGCGCAAGTACTGGTGCCGCACCTTCACTGCCGATTGCGACTGTGAGAGGAGACCGATCAACGATCGCCGGGGTGATGAAGTCGCTGGCGTCAAGATTGTCGACGACGTTGACAATGGCGCCAGCTTCTCGGCCAATTCGCGCCACACGCGCATCTTCCACTTCGTCGTCGTTGGCGGCGTAGACCAGCCGACTGTCCACAACGTCTTCGGGCAGAAGGCTGCGCTCAGACAATTCGATCTTACCTTCGGCGCTCCAGGCCCGCAGCACCGCGGCAGGCTCGACCCCAAAGACATGGATCCTGGCTTGTGTTTTGAGCAGGAGGCGCACCTTGGCAATCGCTGTGTCGCCCGCGCCTGACACAACAATCAGGGTATCCAGCGTATCAAGATAGACCGGGAGGTGGCGCATCTGCATATCTCTTATCGGTGTTCGATGACTGATAGATATGAGAAAAATATTCTCCAAATAACCCCATAATAAAAAATAAGAAGAATATTGTTCCAGAATTGCGATGAAGGAGAAAATCATCTAACACTTTGCAGCACGGTGCATTCATTGATGCGCGTTGACTGCTATTGCTGGAATGCGCGGCGTGTTCTGGTTTGAACAGGGTCGCGTGCCTCGGTTCTTCTTGGCTGGTGGCCGATCGCCGTCCAATCGTTTACGATTCCCTCCCGCCGTACATGTTTACGGTCGTCCTGCACTAGCCTTTCGAACGTGAATGGAAGTAAGCCGATGCGACTCGCAGATGTGGTTTCATCCGAGGATATGCGCCGCCTTGCGCAACTTAGATTGCCGAGGTCTGTGTTTGAGTTTGTCGATGGAGGCGCGGAAGACGAGCAGACGTTGGCGGAAAACCGTGCAGCCTTTCAACGAAGCCACTTTAAGCCGCGCGTGCTGCGTGATGTGAGCGAGCCGGAGATCAAAACTAAGCTTTGGGGAGAAAGCTTCTCGGCACCTATTGTCATCGCCCCGATGGGATCGTGCAAACTGGTGTGGCCTGATGCAGACATTGTGCTCGCACAAGCCGCAGCTGCCAGGGGCATACCCTACACTTTGTCCACGATGTCTGGCACCAGCATCGAAGACATGGCTCGATCGGTCGACGGTCCACTTTGGTTTCAGCTCTATGTTCTCAAAGATATGGAGTTCAATCTCAAGCTACTCGATCGTGCGCGGGCAAGTGATTATTCAGCACTTGCTGTGACAGTCGACCTTCCGGCCGGAGGAAAACGTGAGCGTGACTTGCGTAACGGTGTGTCAATTCCTCTACGCCTGACGGCTCGTCAAATCTTTGAGGGTGTGACGCATCCAGGTTGGTCATTGCGTCTACTGCGCGGCGGACTTCCGCAGTTTGAAAATGTCCGTGGTCTCCTGGGTGACATGAGTGCGGGTATGACGATTGCTGCGCGGGTGGGCGCCAATCTACATGCCGGGTTCGATTGGGAGGACTTTGCACGGATCCGCGATCACTGGCCCGGCAAACTGTTGGTCAAAGGCGTGATGCACCCCGAAGATGCTCGTCAACTTGTTGCAGCAGGCGCCGACGGTCTTTGGGTCTCAAATCATGGCGGGCGGCAACTCGATGGCGCCATGGGTACATACGATGCGTTGCAACCTGTTGCGGATGCTGTTGGCAATAAGGTTCCAGTCATCTTGGACTCTGGCATCAGACGCGGCCAGGATATCCTGAAGGCCCGCGCGCGTGGAGCCAGCGCAGTTGCGGTCGGACGTGTGCCGTTGTTCGGCGCTGCAGCTGGCCCGGATGGTGTCGATAAAGCTTTGGCAATCCTGACTGAAGAGCTCAGGCTGACAATGAAGCTTGCAGGGACGCCAACTTTCGCTGACGTCGATGCATCACTGCTCGCGTAAGATTGACCCTGCGCTCCTCAATTCTCGACGATGACGGCACTGTTGATGATCGGCTCCAGTGCAGGCGCCATCGTCATGCCCTCGGCAACGCGTTTCACGGTTGTGGCTTCCGCGGTCTGAATTTCCGCGAGGCGTTTAGCAACGGCTTCAGCGCGTGACAAGGGAATGACAACGACCCCATCGGCATCGCCAACAAGGATGTCCCCGGGAGAAACGGTCACGCCGCCAAGCGTTACGGGTATCCCGACGGTGCCTTTGCCGTACGTTCCAGGTGAATTTGGCGAAATGCCCTGGCAAAACACCGGCACACCTGTCTCCAGAATGCCGGCCTTGTCCCTCGCCAGACCATCAGTCACAAACGCTGCAACACCCTTATTGCGCATCATGCCCACAGCAAGATCACCCGTCACAGCGGTTTCGGTATAGC
Source organism: Pseudomonadota bacterium (assembly GCA_039183375.1). Taxonomy (GTDB): domain Bacteria; phylum Pseudomonadota; class Alphaproteobacteria; order Rhizobiales; family Hyphomicrobiaceae; genus Tectiglobus. Next base: position 13,283 of record JBCDBQ010000068.1, on the reverse strand, counting down.
CGTCGTTGGCTACGACGATCACGTCGCCCGGTTGCGCTTCCGATACGGCGCCAAACATACCGACAATATCGGCCGGATAAGCGTGTGCGGTCACCGCCGGTCCGGCAAACACGGACTGTGATGGGTCGAGCGGTTTGATCCGGTAATCAAGCGCACCGCGCCCATCCATAGCATCGCACAGGTGGGATGTTTGGGCCCCTTTGAACAGCGCGACCACTTCAGCAGTCGGGCGCTGAGACCCGCGATGAATTGTGAGCAGAGGCGGATTGTGCAGCATATTGGTCTTCCTTAGATCGACAAACCTGGACGCCTACTCCAGTACCACCTGAAGACACCGGTAATCCACACTGATGCAGTGCAAATGACAATCATTGGCGCAACAAATTTCTCCTCGGATCGACTAGGCGTTGGCAGGTAGGGGCAACTTGGGTCGGCATCACGGTCTGAGCTGTCTTGACGTCAAGCGAGAGTGGTGACTTGTTTGTCGGTGAATGACTGCATAATGAGGGAGTTGCGTTATGCCGATTTTTGAAAACGGCCCGGTGAAAATTCATTACGAGGAAGCGGGATCTGGTTTCCCGTTGCTTGTCATCCCAGGCGGCGGGCTCAACGCAACTATTGCTGGGTTGGCCACTCACGCTTTCAATCCTTTGGAGGAATTCAACAATACTCATCGTGTGATCGCGCTGGATCTGCGCAATGCAAATACTGGTCAGTCGTCGGGCCCGCTTGAAGTTGACCGCACTTGGGATGCGTTGACCGACGATCAGCTGGCCTTGATGGACCATCTCGGATTTGATCGCTTTATGGTTCTAGGGTTTTGTATCGGTGGCCCCCTAATCTGGAATATGCTGAAACGTGCAGGCGATCGGGTTGTGTCGGCGGTTCTTGTCCACCCTAGTGGCTACAACTCCTGCGCTCCTGATATATTCTATAACAACAACATCAATGGCTGGGCGCCACAGTTCGTTGAGCAGCGCCCGGATGTATCCATGGAGATGGTCTCCGAGTATCTCAACAACATGTATACGAAGCGGGCGGACTTTGTGTTTACCGTCGATCGTGACTTTGTTCGCAATTGCGAAACACCGGTTTTGGTCCTGCCTGATGATATTCCGGCGCACCCCTACGCTGCTGCGATGGAGACGGCGATGCTCGCTCCCAATGCCCAGGTCAGTCTCTATCCCTGGAAGGAAAACGATCGAAAGATCCAACTAGCTTTACGTCATATTCGAGGCTTCATGGCAACGACCATGCCTGAGACTGCATAACTGATTGCTGCAAGAGACATCAGCACGCTGCGGCTAAGTCATCTTTCTTAGGCCATCAGACCTAGCCAAGGGTCCTTGCCGCGCAGGGGCTCTCCGTCGCTGGAACTATGCGTCTGTGCCTCGTGCAACTTGCGAATATGAAGTTGCAATACGGATTCGAGCGCGGCGTAGCCCGGAATGTTGATCGTCGTTGACGTCTGCCTATTCAGCTCATTGGCCATCGGAGTTCTCTTGGGTCAGTGTTGTTCGCTGTCTGACAGAAGGTGTAGACTGGCCCTTTGTAGGCGACAGTGAACTGCCTCACAGTAATCGAACGATCACTCAACTCATGGCCAACATGATCTTAAGGTTTATGCCGACAATCGGGCTCTCTATGCGAGGTGCTCGCGATGCAGGATGCCAGTAAGACAGCCAACCGCCCCGGCGGCTTTCGAAAGTTCGGCGCACGGCGTGGTTAAACAAGAAACGCCATGGAGCGCAAAGAAGTCCTGGCTTGCCTCACACTCTCCGACCATCAAGATTTTACGTGGAGCCAGCGTTACGAAATTCATGGCCGCACCGCGTTCGTGCTCGAGTTCGTCTGGTAGGAAAATTACCTCAAAGCCACGTTCGCGTAGTTCTAAGACCAACGCGTATGGTGTCCTGTATGGCCAACAGACGGCGAGATTGCTGTCAATAATTCGGAAAACACCCATGAGGTGCATGGTGCCGATTGGCAGATCCACAGAGAGGGCGTCCACTCCAATCTCGGTTAAGGTTGATGTGATCTGGTCGATCGCGGCTTGGTTTGTTCGCAGGCCCCGGGCAATAACCACTGTCTTTGGGTCAAGCCATGCAGCATCTGCGCCTTCAAAAACTGCATTTCCGGTCAGTGTCTTGAGAATAGGAATACCTAACTGCGATATTCTTGACGCCACATGCCGTTCTTCTCCGGCGCGCTGTTCCGAAGCCGGGCGCGCAAGTATAGCACCCTGATCTGTCATGAAGAGAAGATCAGCACAGAACATCTGGTTAGGCGCCACGGTGGTGCCGGGTTCAAGCAGATGAACGGAGATGCCGGCGTCTCGATAGGCTGAAACCAGTTGGGCATGTTCAGTTTGGGCCTTGGCAAGATCGAGTTGGCCCAATTGCAAAGCTGCATTGACATCGCCCTCCGGTAATATTTCTTCGCCAGGCGCATGCAACAGAACCGACTTCAGAGGTGCCCACTCGGAGTTTTGACCGCATGCCGCCCAATGGCTGCCAAGCTCCTCACTATGGGTTCGCTGTCGCGCCTGCCAGCCTTCACCGCCATAGGCTGCTGCTGCAAAAGAGCGCCCCATTGCAGTTTCCATTACGATCTCCTGTTTTTCGGCGCGCCATCATTCACCATTCGATCTCACCACCATCATAGCGAAGAAATTTACCACTCGATTGCAAGTCCAATTGATCGATGACAGAGCGCATGCCGGACACGCTCTCGTCTACAGAGATCTGACCGCCTTTTCGGGTCTCCGTCGCGACAGAGCCTGGATGAAGAACCGCGGCACTGATACCGTGATGTGCAAAGTCAACGGAAATGCTTTTTGCCGCCATATTCAGGGCTGTCTTGCTGCATCGATAGGCGTAGTGTCCGCCGGATGTATTGTCACCAATCGATCCTGAGCGAGTGCCTATGAAAACCATCAGCTTCCGCGAGCTTTCGGCAACGTGGCTTTCAAAGGCATTGGCCACATAGACCGGCGCAACTGCGTTGATCTTCATGACCCGTGTGAACTCATCGATGTCAGGCAGCATCAACGTTCCAGGGCCATCCGGCGCAAATGTTGCAGCATTGTTGATGAGCAGGTCGATGGCTTCGCCACGTAGCTCTTCGGCGAGCGTCGTAAGCGCCTGAGTGTCGGCAACATCTGCTTTATGAAATTGCACGTGCGAGCCAAGAAGTTCAATTTTCTCCCGGCTTTCGTCGTTGAGGCAGATGGCGTGAACCCGCCAATTGTCGCTCGCATATTGCCGGGCAAATTCGAACCCGATACCGTAATCACACCCAGTAATCAGCGTCGTAGACATTGTGTCTTCCAATCTTCGGATTTTGACCGATCGCTAGCAGCCTTTAAATGGATATACTGAATTGAGCACAGAAACCATTGCAGCAATTAACGCGTTTTGGCTTGGCGAGAGTCAATCATCACCGGATGCAGGCTTGGCGCGAAAAGATTGGTGGTATCGTGGCGGCGCCGTCGTTGATGATGAGATACGAGCCCGTTTCGGTGACTTCGTAGAGCAAGCCTGTGAGCGCAAACTGATGGGTTGGGCTGACACATCCGGCGGAGCCCTGGCGCTGATTTTGCTGCTCGACCAGTTTACTCGAAATATCTATCGCCATTCACCCGCAGCATACGGTGGAGACGCCTGTGCTATGGACGCCGTGCAGTCTGTCATTGCACAGGAGCTGGACCAGGAGCTTCATTCTGTGTCTCGTATTTGGCTCTACCACCCATTCCATCATTCAGAAGACGTCGCCAAGCAGGATTATGGCCTGTTGCTACTCGAACGGTTGAACGCGGTTTCACCTGAGGAGTGGCAGCCCTACGTGCAACACAGCATCACCGGTTGGACCCGGCACCGGAACATCGTCGCCGAGTATGGCCGCTTCCCACATCGCAATGACGTTCTGGGCCGTCAGAGCACACAAGACGAACTCGCGTTCCTCGCCAAAGGCGCCGAGGCGTTCGGCCAAGGCAAGAAGTGAATCAGTTGACTCACATAGAACAACAGGTCGACATTCTCTATCCATCACAACAACTGACGGCGGTAAGGTTCCACCTTGGCGCAATACTGAGTGCGGGCCCGCAGATCTGACCTGCTCGATGTTGACCTCTCGGCACAAGACAGCGAAATGATTTGCGTCGAGCAACAGAGCCAATAGTGTCAAGACCAATGCTTGGATCAGTCGCTCCACATGCTTGGCAGACGGTATGCAGCGAGAGCGGCAGAAACAGTGATGGGAGACAGCAATATGAGTGATCAACCCGTAGCGCTAATTGTCGGCGGTGGCAGTGGGATTGGGGCAGATGCGGCGCGCAAGCTTGCTAGCATGAACTACCGCGTTGGTGTCATGTCATCGTCAGGGAAAGGCGAAGAGATTGGTAACGAGCTGGGTGGCTTGGGTTTCACCGGCTCAAATCTTGAGCCAGCTGACTTGGAGGCATTCGTCAACAAGGCCGTCTCCCAATTTGGCCGCATTGATGGTCTTGTCAATTGCGCCGGCCATGGTCCTAAGGGTGATGTCGACGAGATCCCGGATAGCGATTGGCATCTCGGCTTGGACTACTACTTGTTGAATATTGTGCGTGCCGTCCGGTTGGTGACACCCGTGATGAAACAGCAAGGCCGCGGTGCGATCGTCAATGTCTCAACCTTTGCTGTTTTTGAACCGGATCCGGACTTCCCAACGTCTGGTGTTTTTCGTGCCGGTCTGGCCGCCTACACCAAACTCTATGCCGATAAGCATGCCCGCGATGGCATCCGCATGAACAACGTCTTGCCTGGCTTCATCGATAGTCTTCCGGAGAAGCCTGAACGAACGGCCCGTATACCCATGGGGCGTTACGCACGGGTTGGCGAACTGTCCGAGACGATCAGCTTTTTGATCAGTGATGCCTCAAGCTACATAACGGGGCAGAACTTACGTGTCGACGGCGGCCTCACTCGTTCTGTCTAGTTGAGTCAAGTGAACGTATGACTGAGATCGAAGACCACAAGAGAGGGGCGAGGCGCCGACAAAGACGGCGCACCGCCGACCATGGTGCGCAGCCGTCGGACAGAGAAGTAGACTATCACAACCTGGTCAATCCCTTTGTGCCCCTGACGCTGTACTCCGACGACGAAACGGCTGCCGTTCACAACAAGGCCGTGCATGTCTTGGAGGAACTCGGTGTCAAAATATTGCTGCCGGAAGCGCGCGAACTATTCCATGAAGCTGGCGCCATTGTTGACAATGAAACACAGATGGTCCGCATCGGTCGCGAAATTGTAGAAGCAGCGATCGCATCTGCGCCCAAGACTATTCTGCTGAAGGCATCTCGCCAAGAGCTTGATCTTCGCCTTGAGCTTGGTCGCCTTAGCTTCACACCCGGAGGTGGCTGTCCCTATACTTTTGATCAGCAGCGTGGGCGTCGTGCTGGGTCGTTGAGCGACTATGATGAGCTCATGCGCCTCAATGCCAGTTTCGCAGCTTTGCAGGTTCAAGGCGGTACCGTCGAGATTCAGGACATTCCACTAGCGACACGGCATCTCGATGCGACACGGGTCAAGTTGACGGTCAGTGAAAAAATTCCGGTTGTGCATGCCCGCGGTCGTGGGCAGATAGAAGACTGTTTTGAGATGGTTCGCATCATGCGCGGCGTCTCTCATGACGAGTTCATAAGCGCGCCGTACACCTTTACGGTCATCAATACAAATTCTCCTCGCCAGATTGATGCGCCCATGGCGCAGGGCATCATTGATTTCGCGAGATATGGCCAGGTGAGCTTCATAACGCCGTTTTGCCTGGCGGGCGCGATGGCCCCGATCACGTTAGCTGGTGCACTGACGCTGCAACACGCAGAAGCTCTGGCCGGAATAACGCTCGCACAAATCGCAAGACCGGGCGCTCCAGTGCTCTATGGTAGCTTCTGCTCTAGCGTCGACATGCGATCCGGTTCCCCAGCATTTGGCACGCCCGAACATGTGAAGGCTACGTTGGTGTCAGGCCAACTGGCACGGTTCTTGGGGCTGCCATGGCGAGCATCGGCCGGTACAGGTGCGAATCTCGCCGATGCCCAGGCTGCACACGAGACGCATATGAGCGCCTGGGCTGCCATGATGGCCGGTGCAACCGTTGTCATTCATAGTGCTGGCTGGCTCGAGGGTGGCCTGACACTTGGATATGAAAAAATGATAGCCGATATGGAGATGGTCCAAGGATTGGCTGAGCTCTGTCGGCCAGAGCGCGTTGATGACGCCAGCTTGGCACTTTCAGCGATAGCCGAGGTCGAACCCGGCGGCCATTTCTTCGCGACGTCACACACCATGGAGCGATACCGTACGGCATTCTATGAGCCGCTGGTCTCTGACCGCTCCAACATCGGACAATGGGAAGAGGCGGGCAAGCCATCGGTCATGGATCGAGCCAATGAGGTTTGGCAGCAGCGCCTGGAAGCGTTTCAGCCACCATCTCTGGATAGCACGCGGCTTGCTGAACTCGATGAATTCATCGCTAAGCGCATGCAAGAAGGCGGTGCGCCACCTCTCGGAACATAATCCAGCCCTCCGGACCGCCGCTTGCTAAGTGCTGAGAACCAGGTCGGCGGCCTTTTCGCCAATCATAATTGAAGGCGCATTCGTGTTGCCTGATGTGAGCGTCGGCATGATCGAAGCATCAGCCACGCGCAGACCGTTTACGCCCCTGACGCGCAATTGCGGGTCCACGACCGCCATCTGGTCCGTTCCCATCTTGCAGGTTCCGACCGGATGATACGTTGTTTCTCCAACGTCCCTGATCCAGCCAAGAAGCTCATCATCCCTTTCGAGGCCGTTGCCCGGGGCCAACTCCGTGATGCCCAAAGGAGCCAAGACCTTCGCGTGCATGATCGAGCGGACGATCTGGATGGCCTTGATCGTCAATTCTCCATCTATGGAAGCTGACAGGAAGTTGTAGTTGATGCGCGGTGGCTCGCGCGGATCTGACGACCCGATATGAATATGTCCTTTGCTCTCGGGGCGCATCGGATGCGCGTAACACGTCAGACCCGACTGCTTCGATAGCTTCGGGCCGGGCTCATACAGCATTGGAACCCAGCCGAGCAGCAGATCCGGCGTTGCGAGACCCTCACGCGAAAAGACGAATGCACGGATTGGTGCGGCGACCATTCCCAGCATTCCTTCTCGCGAGATGAAATAGCGCAGCGCTTGATTGACGAGCCCAAGTCCTCGCCCGCGATCGTTGAAGGTGTAGCCCTTGGCATCGATAGCCCAGCGTGTTCGCGGCGCATAGTGATCACGCAGGTTCTCACCGACGCCGACAAGCTCCTGCAGAACCTCGATGCCGAGGGCGCGTAAGCGCTCTGGTTGTCCAATTCCGGACAACTCAAGAAGCTGTGGCGAGTTGATTGTACCAGCACATACAATGGTGTCGCGCGTCGCCTGCGCAACATGAACCTTGCCGTCTACCGAATAGCGGACGCCGGTGCACTGGCGTCCTGCAATCTCCAGCTTCTCTGTCAAAGCATTTGTAACGATGCGCAGGTTGGAGCGATGGCGGATCGGCTCTAGATAACAATGGGCGGTACTCATTCGCCGCCCGCTTGATATCGATGCCTGGCTCATGGCAATGCCATCCTGGCTGGCGCCATTGTAGTCGGGATTGTGGCGGATGCCGACTTCTTCAGCGGCCGCAATCAAAGCGCGATAAAGAGGTTCACTCGGCGCAGGATCGGTGACACGGAGCGGACCTTCGCGGCCACGAAACTGACTGTCACCATCGGTATAACTTTCCATTCTCTTAAACAGCGGGAGAACATCCTGGTAGCTCCACCCGGTGTTTCCCATCTGAGCCCAGGTGTCGAAGTCTTGTGCCTGGCCGCGCACAAAAGCCATGCCATTGATCGTGCTGGTGCCACCCAAGATTTTGCCGCGCGGTACATATAGTTTTCGTCCGCTTGTGCTTGACTCAGGTTCTGCCCAGTAGCGCCAGTTGACTGCCGGATTGTTCAGGGTCTTCGCATATCCGATTGGTATCCGAGACCAGACATTGCTTGCCGGCCCCGCCTCAAGAAGCAGGACGCTGTTCCGCGCATCCTCAGACAATCGGTTCGCAACGACGGCACCCGCAGAGCCCGCACCAACCACAATGAAATCATAGCTTTCAGATTCTGCTTGCTGCACCGGTTGCCCCATTCACATTCGCCAAGAAGTTAGCAAAACAATAGTTGTCGTCTACGTAGACGGTGCAATCATCCGATGTGTGTCGTTGATCAGCGTTTTCGCATGCCCAGTGCCATTGTACGATTGGGGTCGACAAAGTGGGTCTGGATTGTCAGATCACATCACGAGGAGTTTCGCGAATGGACCATGTTGGAGATTTGTCTTCTGTCCTAGAAACGAGCGAACCTGAAAAGGTCGCCGGCGGATTTATATTTACGGAAGGACCGCTCTGGCATCCCGATGACTTCTGGTACTTTGTCGATATCCGGCAGAATAAGCTACTACGAATGGTTTTGGGAGGTGAGCCGGAACTGGTACGCGAAACAAATGGCGGCAATGGTAATACATTCGATCTCGAGGGGAACTTGATCAACTGCGAAGGCTTGGCCAGGCGCGTCACGCGAACGAACCAGGACGGCTCGGTCGAAGCCATTGCTGAGAGTTTTCAGGGTGGACGCCTGGCTCGACCGAATGATGCAATCTGTCATTCCAACGGCGACATTTACTTCACGGACCCGGATCAGCGGGTCGCGTTCCACGAGCGAGAGATCCCAGGTCCCGATGGCATTGACGGCATGTGGATCGGTGCCGGTGTCTATCGACTGAGCCGTGATGGTCAGCTTTCACTTGTTGTTCAATGCGAATACCCGAACGGGCTTGCTCTCTCAACCGACGAGAAGCGTCTCTACGTAGCGAACACGCGGACCTCCAAGTTTATTCACGCCATTGACTTGGACGACAACGGAGCGATGATCAGGCGCAGCATTTTTGCTGATATGAACGAGGGCGATGAACCCGGAATACCAGACGGCCTAAAAGTTGACAGCGCTGGACGCGTCTACTGCACAGGGCCTGGAGGTATCTGGGTTTTCGAGCCGGACGGCACCCGCGTTGGGATCATCAAATGGCCCGAGCAGGCGGTCAACTTCGCGTTCGGAGGGCCGGATCTTCGCACTCTGTTATGCTGCGCTCACACGGGCGTTTATACATTGCGCGTCAAGATCCCGGGTGACCCTCACCCATGGTACAAGCTGTATTCCAAATGACTAGCCGAGCTTGCTATGAACAAAATCGATAATCCGCTGGATTGCTGCGGACTGATTGGCGGCTGAATTTGGGTTGCGCGTGATGAAGCCTTCGACCTCGCCGGGATAAAGCGCAAGCTCAAGCTCACCGCCACGTTTTCGATAACTTGGTACAAATCGATCGAGATGTTCGCGCGGATGCATCTGGTCATCTTCGCCCTGCAGATAGATGACAGGTGGCAGAGCGCAGTCTTCTTCGCGTTGGAGAAGTCGCACCGGGCTGCCTTCCGACATCGCTTCCTCACTCCCCCAGTAGCGATCATGGCACGGCAGCACGTCGGGCAAGTGTGGTGGATGGGGCAAACCACTGGCGACCCGTTCCTTGCCGTATTGATAGCGGCCAAGCGGATCAATCACGGGCCAGCACAAAACCACACATTGTACGGTTGCATCATGGTCATCAGCGGCTGCGTTCGGAGTAGCGCTATAGCGAGCATCGTGTGGCCGCATCGCCAGCAACATGGCCTGTTGTCCGCCGCTGGAAATCCCCATGAGACCAACACTATTTGGTCGTCCGAAGAACCTATCGGCATTGGCTTTCAGCCAACGGACACCAAAGTGAATGTCGGCCATGACATCTGGGTAACCAGCCGCTGGCGGTTGGCGAAAGTCAAGTGAAGCCACAACAATACCCGACTGCGCGATTGCACGACACAACAACTGATTGTTGCTGCGGTCTCCATTGCACCAAGCACCGCCGTGCAGATCGACAAGCATTGGGAAAGGGCCTGTGCCTTTCGGTGCATAGAGGCGGGCCAACAATGGCGCATCTCCATGGTGGAGATATTCAACGTCCTTTTCTTCGAACTCAAATATCTTGGTCATCGGAGTTTCTCTATACAAAGCTAATTTCTCTAGACAAAGCTGATGTGCTTATTGAGTGGAAGTTCGCGAATGCGCTTCCCAGTTGCAGCAAAAATCGCATTGGCAAGTGCCGGTGCCGCGGGAGGAACACTCGGTTCTCCAATGCCACGAACCTCATCCTCGTTGGTGAGTGCCTTCACTTCGATCTCCGGAACTTGATCGAGGCGCATCGCTTCATACGCATCGAAGTTGGTTTGTTCCGCCATACCATCGTTATAGGTGATTTCGCCGCTCATGGCGTGCCCGAGGCCCCAAATCACGCCGCCTTGCACTTGGTTCTCAAAGTTAACTGGGTCGAGAACTTTGCCGACTTCGACTGCAACGAAGACCTTATTGATCTTGATGCCATCCTCTGTGTTCGCGACCTCGACAACTTCGGCAGTTGCGACCCCAAACGACAATGTGAAGGCAACGCCGCGACCTTGGCCTTCTTCAAGCTTGCTACCCCAATTGCTCATTTCTCCAACGGCCTCAAGCACCTTGCGGGAGGGAGCATGCCAGCACAATCGGATACGCTCAGCGAGGGGGTCAGCACCGGCAGTGTGGATCAGTTCATCAAGGGCGCAATCGTGAAAGAAACCGTTCCCTGATGCCCCCACCGATCGCCAAGAACTCACTGGCACCATCGCAGGCACGCGATAACCGGTGACACGATAGTTAGGGATCGAAAATGGCTGATCCCAGGCGCCGGCCACGATGGTGATATCGGGACCCGGAATAGATTGATTGAGCCGCCCCATCTGTGACTCCACAACTGATGGCGTGGCAATATCAAGATCCAGTGCGTCCACTTTGCCGTCTTTAACTTTGCCACGCATTCGCGCGATGCCGAGTGGTCGCGGAAAGTCATGAGTCATGTCTTCTTCGCGCGACCAGGTCATCTTGATCGGATGATCAGGATAGGCTTTGGCGACTTCGATGGCTTGGCGGATGTAATCGTCTTCGAGGCGACGACCAAAACTTCCACCGGACATGGTGACGTGGAGGCGGATCTTATCTTTCGATAGGCCAGAAACCTCTGCGGCTGCTTGCACAACAAACAGCGGGATCTGAGTTCCCGTCCAGATATCAAGCTGCCCATCTCGAAGCAGAACCGTTGCATTCATTGGCTCCAAGGGTGCATGGGCCAGATGGGGTATGCGGTATTCGGCAGTCGTAACGCCGCCTTCAGCCAAGGACTTCTCAACGTCGCCTTCATCTTTGAAGCGACTGTCCTGATTATCTTCAGTAAAACTCCCGGCGACTTTCTCGAACATTTCCTTTGTCGTCGAAGGGTATGGCGCACTTCCCCAGTCAAACTTGATCAGGTTGGCGGCCTTGAATGCGCGCCAGGTGTTATCCGCGATAATACCTGCACCGCCCATGACCGGTACAACCTTAATCACTCCGGGCGATGCTTTGGCAGCGCCACTGTTGAAACCTTTCACTATACCGCCAAGACGCGGATTGGTCCGAACCGTGGCAAACACCATGCCAGGAAGTTGGACGTCAATACCGAACTGCGCCGTACCGGTAGACTTGCCGACAATATCGAGCCGGCGCATCTTCTTGCCCAGATAGCGCCATTCTGATTCTGGCTTCAGACGAATGTCGGCTGGAGGAGATACTTTGGCCGCCGACGGTGCCAATGCAGCGTAGGTGAGCATTCTCCCATCTGGTGTGATGACGGTGCCGTCTTTTGTCTTGAGCCGTTCCTTGTCAACACCGGTACGGATCGCGGCGACTTCCAAGAGCGCTTCACGAGCAGCAGCTCCGGCCAGCCGCATTTTTTGATAGGCGTCGGGTACAGTCGAGGAACCACCAGTGATTTGAAGACCCATAAACTTTCCGACTACGTCACCGAATTGCCGACCAGCGTTCGCGACAATGCCGTCGTCTGTTGCCGCGATCGGAAAACCCTCGGCGGGAACCTTGCCATTGTAGTAGGCTCCGCTCGGCGGGCCGTGCTCGACCTTGATGGCATTCCAGGCAACGTCGAGTTCTTCGGCTACGAGCGCCGCCAAGACAGAATAAGAACCCTGGCCGAGATCCGCGCGTGGCGTAATGATCGTGACACCGGCCTGATCGATTTTGACATAGGGAGTTAGCGCTGTTTCTCCCTCGCCAAGTTCGTTGTGAAGGGGGTTGGTCGGGTCAATCTGATAGGCGACGTAACCCACCGCGATGCCGCCCGCGATGGCAGCTGTTCCTATCAGAAAAGTTCGCCGCGCAATTCTACCGATCCGGCTCATGACTTTGATTCCTTGAGCTTCGAAGCGGCAGATTTTACTGCGGCGCGTATGCGAATGTATGTGCCGCAGCGGCAAAGATTGGGCGACATCGCATCATCGATATCTGCATCGCTGGGGTCGGCGTTGCTCGCCAGAAAGGCTGCTGCAGCCATTATCTGTCCGGACTGGCAATATCCGCACTGCGCGACCTGGTGTTCGATCCAGGCGGCTTGGACGGCGTTCAGTGCTTCCGGCGTGCCTAGTCCTTCGATTGTCGTGATGTTACCCTCGACATCCTGGATCTCCATGGAGCAGGAGCGCACAGCTTCACCGCCAACATGCACGGTGCAGGCCCCACATGCAGCGATGCCACACCCATATTTTGTTCCCGTTAAACCAAGTTCGTCCCGTAGCACCCACAACAACGGTGTATCGGGATCAGACGATACCGTAACGCGTTTTCCATTTACGGTTAGGTCCATGCGAGCCTCCGCGCCAGCTGCTGTTCCCTGATTGATTGCCCTACTCAGACACCGGTAGCATGGGCAGCGATCGGGACCAAGACAGCCCAAGTTGCGATTGGCGCGTAAGTTGTTGCTTGAAATTGCTGCAGCCAAAGTGAGCCCTGAAAGCCACACACGATTGTGTGAAATGTACTGCGAAGACACGCGGACTGTGTTAAAAGCCTACAGAATTCGAGGCTTCACAAGATCATAATATGCTGGCTGTAGGTCATATTCGGCATGCCCTCTGCACCATGTTTTTGGTGTTTACGGTCTATTGCCTTGCGTTGCCGGCAGCGAGTTCTGCAGCAGTAGGCTTGCCTTCTCACACGGCCTCTTCTCAGCAACTGCAGAAGAAGGCTTGCACCAAGCTTTCCGCACCCACTTCGAAGAAACATAAGTGCG
>JBCDBQ010000067.1:0-19116 GCA_039183375.1 Pseudomonadota bacterium | reverse complement strand
TGAGCAATTAAAAGCCGGTGTGATGGCTCCACCTCTTCTCAATTTGCAGAATATTCAGCTGACCTTCGGCGGCACGCCGTTGATGACAGGTGCTGATCTGCAGGTCGGCGCCGGAGATCGCATTGGCTTGGTCGGGCGCAATGGTTCTGGGAAGTCCACACTTCTCAAGATTGCTGCCGGTCTCGTAGCACCCGACGGTGGTGAACGGTTCTTGCAGCCGGGGATTGTCGTTGAATACTTGCCTCAGGAGCCGGACCTAACAGGTTTCTCGACGGTACTCGACTATGTCGAGAGTGTGTTTGATCCGTCAGAAGATCCATATCGTGCCCGCTTGCTTGTTGAGCAGCTGGGCCTGACCGGTGACGAGGAGCCGTCGCATCTTTCAGGCGGAGAAGCGCGTCGCGGGGCGCTTGCGCGAGTGCTCGCGCGCGATCCTGATCTTGTCCTGCTCGATGAGCCAACCAATCATCTCGATCTACCGGCGATTGAATGGCTTGAAGGAGAGCTTGCGGGGCTCTCAGCAGCGATCATCCTCATCAGCCACGACCGGCGCTTCCTGGAAGCGTTGACGCGGTCCACCGTCTGGATTGATCGCGGCAAGACGCGTGTTCTCAACAAGGGCTTCAAACACTTCGAAGCCTGGCGCGATGAAGTGCTTGAGCAAGAAGACCTTGAGCGGCACAAGCTGGACCGCCAAATCGTCCGCGAAGAGCGTTGGATGCATGGCGGCGTGACGGCACGCCGAAAGCGCAATGTAAGACGCGTCGGTGAACTTGCCCGGATGCGGCAGGAACGCAAGGAGGCGATCCGGCAAACCGGCAAGGTTGCTATGGCGGCTTCCGAGGCGCAGGTCTCAGGCAAACTCGTTCTCGAAGCAACCGGTATCGCCAAGGCGTTTGACGGAAATGTCGTGGTCGACGCTTTCGACCTCAGAGTTGGCCGCGGCGACCGCATCGGGTTGGTTGGGCCGAATGGAGCGGGCAAGACGACCCTGCTCAAACTGCTCATGGGAGAGATACAAGCAGACAGCGGGCACGTCCGTCTCGGAAGCAATCTTGAAGTCGTCACGTTGGATCAAAGCCGCGAGCAACTCGATCCGGAAGAAACGCTGACCGATGCGCTGACCGGTGGTCGCGGCGATACGCTAACAATCAATGGCAAGCCCCGCCACGTCGCATCTTACATGAAAGACTTTCTGTTTCTGCCAGAGCAGATCAGGAGCCCGCTCAAAGTGCTATCGGGGGGTGAAAGGGCACGCGTGCTGCTGGCCCGCGCCTTGGCCAAGCCTTCAAACCTTCTGGTGCTCGACGAGCCAACAAATGATCTCGACATCGAGACGCTCGATCTGCTGCAGGAACTGATCAGCGAATATGCTGGCACGGTCCTGCTGGTCAGCCATGATCGGGACTTTCTGGATCGTACGGTTACCAGCGTGATCATGGCGGAAGGTCATGGGCGATGGGTCGAGTATGCCGGTGGCTATTCGGATATGCTTGCGCAACGAGGGCAGGGAGTTGCCACGACAGGAAGTCAATCGTCGGGGCAGCCGGCTCCGAGTACGACCGAAAAGGCCCGTTCGACAGCAGCAACGGAGCCGCGCAAGCAGAACAAGTTATCCTTCAAGGATAAGCATGCGCTCGAGACCCTGCCGGGTCGGATGAGCGAGCTCACTGCCGAGGCCGCGAAGATCGGGGCAGAACTCGCGGATGCTCAGCTCTTTACCAGCAATCCTGATCGCTTTGCGAAAGTGACTGAGCGCTTAGCCGCCGTGCAGGCTGAACTTGAAGAGGCCGAAGAGCAGTGGCTTGAGCTTGAGATCAAGCGGGAACAGCTCGAAGGCTAGACTGATTGCAATTCGCGCCTAAGGGATTGAAGTGAAAATTCGGCCCGAAGCGGCGCATCAACTCGTGCTTCGGGCCAACGCTCGCAACCTTTGAGCCGCTCACTTTTGCCAGTCGGCTTTGACTTCATCGCAGCGCTTGGAAATGAAGTCGTTGATGTCCTCGACAAGCGTTGATTCCAGGACATTGAATGTATTGTCGGTCGCCGTTGCCGTCCACATGGCACCTTTGACGAGTGTTGGTGCTTCGATCTTGCCCCAGTTCAACGCTGCACTCTTGGCCGTGCCTTTCTCGAACTGAACCTTGGGTGCGAAACTGAACTTGATATTCGCAGGCTCTTTTTCGCGCTTAACAGTGCAGCCGATAGTGTGGGGCTTGAGGGTGAGTTCGAATTTTTCCTCGGTCGTCGCTTTGATGAGATCTGCGCGGTTCAGTTTGATCTTGGCCTTGCAAACGACCTGTCCCCACGGCCATGAGGCACGCGCCTTTTTCATGATTTTGTCGAGCTGTGTCTTGCGCCAGGACTTGGTGATGTCGCAATTGATATCGTCGCCGGCCTTTTGTGCACGGAATGCGCCGCAGATTTTCACTTTGCAGGCTTTTCTGCCCTCACGCTCGGCAACTTCTTCCGGTGTCAGCTTGATCGGAGCGACCTTGGCGTCCTGGGCAGACGCAACGGATGGTAAACTCGCCAGAAGCGCGATCGTGATGGCAGTGCTGACAGTCGATAACCGAACTCGATGCATTGATGGGTTCCTGTTCTTTTGCGCGTATGACAGGTGTCATGTCGTTGCTTATCTGCGAGTAAGTTCATCAAATTGTGACGTGATGTGAAGACTGGGCACTTTATCTGTGATTCATGTGTCGCAGGCTGATGAAATCTACGGCACGGCTCTTACGGGAAGTTTCGGCCAGTCATGGCGCGCCGTTGTGCCCCTACTCCTAGCTTGAAGATTTACTGCGCTGCACCATATACTGCAGATCGGATGGCAGTGCTCGGATGAGGCTGACCGACCGACCAAGAAAGACCGGATCATCTGGCCCGTTCGTCGCTTTTTGAAGGACAAATTGGCAATGTCGCGAATGTCTATGCTATCGAGCCCGCTTCTATTGGGCTTTGAGGAAATTGAGCGCCTGGTGGAGCGCGTCGGCAAAGCCGGCGGTGATGGCTACCCACCTTACAATATCGAGCGCCTTCCGAAGTCAGAAGACGGACCCGAGGTTCTGCGCATTACGCTTGCAGTAGCCGGATTTACCCAGGATCAGCTTGATATAACCGTCGAAGATCGCCAGCTTGTGGTTAAAGGCCAGCAGGCGGCTGACGACAACAGAGCTTACCTATATCGTGGCATCGCTACACGTAAGTTCCAACGCACATTCGTCCTTGCCGAGGGTATCGAGGTTAAGTCGGCGGACTTAGAGAACGGCTTGTTATCGATCGATCTCGTGAGACTGGCGCCGGAGCGCTTTATCAAACGTATCGAAATAGGCGCAGGTTAATCAAAATCGTATCCGGCGGATGGTCAAATTCTCCGAATCGGCTGAGCATGGTTATGGCTGGCGATCGTCATGTATGCACGTGCGCTGGTCATTTGAATGACGTGGGCGGCCTCAGACAGGAAGGAATAGCGTCATGAATGGTCCAGGAAACAGCAATAAGACTGAAGAAATTATTGATACGTTTCAAACGCCTATCATGACTGAGCGCGAGTTCGCGGAACTTGGCGAAGGGGAATGGGCATACATCAAGTCGCTGACCTCGGAAGAAGCCCAGGAGGCCTATCCGACAATCGAGGAACTTCCCGATGGCGTGCTGATTTATGCCTTGCATGCAGCTGACGGGTCGCCGATAGCCCTGACCGATGACAAGGGCGTCGCAATCGAGCAAGCGATGGGTGATGAGCTTGAGATCGCGCCTTTGCACTAAGTCCAGCGCACTGATCTAAGAGATTTGCAAGCCGGTTCCCTGGGAGCCGGCCTTATTTGTTTGCGCGGGCCGCCAGAAGTCACCAATGAGGTGCCAACGACGCTTCAACCGCGATAGTTCGAGTATTGGCCATTAGGACGAAATCGCTCAAGATAACTTGGCACGATGACTCCGGCTGACTGCGGATTAGTCACGCCCAGCTCCTTTAGCGTCCGCCGCTCCTCGATTGCCGCCTGGCTCACGACATTGTCGATCTGAAGCATGCGGACTTGGTCAACCGTTAGCGGACGCAATGCATTCGGAAGCGGCTTGGTCAGAACAGCCATCAGCTTGGCAAGTGGTGCCGGCAAATTTATGAAGCCGGGATTTCGGCCGCTCCACTGCCTGACCTGTTCGAGCAACTGACGAAACGTCAATGTTTCCGGTCCGCCAAGTTCGTAGATCGTGCTTGGCTCACCGGCGCCGTTGGCTACATTCAGGATCGCCTCCGCCAGATCACCAACGTAGATCGGCTGGAACTTGGTGCGCCCGCCAGAGATCAGCGGCAGGAAGGGCGCCGTCTGCGCCATAGCCGCGAAGCGATTGAAGAATTCATCCTCAGGGCCAAATACTATCGAAGGCCGTAAGATAATGGCTTCGGGAAATTCCTCGAGCACGGCCTGATCGCCAAGGCCTTTAGTGCGGGCATAATTGGATGCCGATTTCGGGTCGGCTCCAATCGCGGAAACATGAATGAAGCGTCCGACGCCGGCTTCCTTTGCTGCCTTGGCGACAGCGCGGGCGCCCTTCACGTGCAGTGCATCGAATGTTTGGCGTCCGGTTGATGCCAAAACGGCCACGAGATTGATTGCAACATCCGCTCCTGCGACAGCGGCCTGCAAAGAATCCGGATAGCGGACGTTGGCTTGGATAGCATGGATCTGGCCGACGGCGCCCATGGGTTGCAAATGACCGGCAAGGTCCGGTCGGCGAACCGCGGCTCGGACGCGATACCCGTTGTGTGCCAGTTCTCTCACGGCATGGCGTCCAACAAAGCCAGAACCGCCAAAAACCGTCGCGAGTGCGCCTTGCCCGAGAGAAGATGCCATGTCGTCAAGCTCTGCTGTTGTATGTCGTTTGCGAATATGACCTGCGGTTAGCCTTAGCTGTCACAACATTGGCTGTGAAGGCGCCGTGAGGTCACGTGGTTTGATAATTCACCCAAACGATTGACAATTGACTGCATCGGCCCTAACTCAAGCGCCTCATGCCCAGATGGCGGAATTGGTAGACGCGCTGGCTTCAGGTGCCAGTGGCCGCAAGGCCGTGAAGGTTCGAGTCCTTTTCTGGGCACCATAGCTCTCTAAGAGCTTAATTACCCGAAATTAAAGCGTTTTCCGTATCCTGCTGGTACACATAACTGGTACACAGAGGATACAAATGCCCAAACTACCTGCGATAATCCCGCGGTCTGGTACCAAGAACCTCTATATGCGCGTTCGACGGCCGGATACTGGAAAACCGGCATGGTGTTCGCTTGGGACGCCCGATCGAGCCGAGGCTGAGCGACGACGACCGAAGCGATATGCTCAGTTTCTGGAGAAGCACCCTTCTTGTGCGACGCCGCCGGATCGGTTGGCACAATTAAGGGACATGATCATCGAGGGTGATCGCCAGATACGCTCTCAAATATCCCTAGATGACCGTAGGAAAGCTGCTGAGGCGATCCGAACATCGATGGCAGTGAGAGTGCAGTCAGTTCAAGAAATGGCTCTGACGCGCGATTTCAGCTTCTACCGAATGCATTTCCCGAATGCGTCAGAGGATGAGTGCCTCGCGATGATCCGTTGTCACTGGCAGACGCTTAAGGATATTCAGAGTACCGATGAAGCGATCCTGGACATTGCTGCGCCTACATCCGCTGACAGTGAGGATTATGACGCGCCGAAATTCAGTACGGTTGCTGATGCATTTTTAAGTGAAGCAAGATTCACTGACAAAGACACGAAGCAACGCGCCGCGGCCGTAAGAGATTTCGTATCTGTGGTTGGTGACCGACCGATTGACTCGTACACAAAAGAAGATATGCGAGCGTTCAAGAAGGTACTGCTCGACTCCCCAGCGAAGTGGCAGACGCTGAAAGCTACCCGTGGGAAGACATTTAAAGAAGCTGCAAGAATAGCTCGAGACGTAGGTTTGCCTACTCTGAGTGCCGCCTCGATCAGGGACAAGCGCTATCAACTTCAAAAAGTGTTCGAGTATGGCGTTGCCAACTATGACAATGTCTACAACATATTCGCTGACGAGCGCGGATGGGCGAAACGCAAGACTGCTGCAAACCAGCGAAGCGCATTCAATGATGATGAATTGAGCGCGCTTGTATCTGGACTTGACGAGAAACACTTTTGGTTGACTTGGCTTGGTATTGCGACCGGCGCTCGGCTTGAAGAGATCACGCGACTGAAACCAGAAGACATTCGCGTCAATACCGAAGTCCCTCACATCTTGATAAAGGGAACCAAAACCGATAGTTCGCACCGTGCCGTCCCGATACATCCGCGCCTCGTTGAGCTTGGCCTACATCCAAAGGTACCGATCGTCAGATCGAAGGCACGCGATGTTGCTGATGCGACGTCCAAGAGCTTCGGCCGCCTGCTCAAGAGACTCGGCCTCAAGAGGCCGGGATTGAGCTTCCATAGTCTCCGGCACACGTTTGTTGTCAAATGTCGTCAGGCCAGCGTTGACCACGAAGCACGCGAACGAATTCTTGGGCATACGCTAGACGGCATGAACGCCCAATATGGTGACGACTACGCAAGTGAAGCCATAGACAAGAAGTTGTTGGAAGTGAGAGCTACCGAGATCGCGAAGCTTCATCTCGTTCTTTAGCATTGTATTGTCGATGCTGTTTCCGTAAGACGCGAAGCTGCTTGTCGTTCACCAGGATTTGGTTTGAGGCGGACTGAATTAAGGAGAGCGTTTGCGTCAATTTCTTGAATGAGGGAGAGGTTCAGTGCGTTGGTTCCATTGGTTAGAGTTGACAGGTAAAGCAATCCTACTTCTTTCGGTAATGTTCCAGCTTGTTGTACTGTCCGAATTTCAGGGCGACGCTACCGATGTGCAGATCCACGGAATACAATTGAAGCTCGATTGGATTCGGCATTGGTTAGAGTCTGGAAAACCCCACCCTACTATTGGTTGGTTGCCTGGCAACGAGTTCTATATCCGCTCCGAAAGGATTATTGCAGAGCGGCTCAGTCAAGTATTCGTTGCCTCCTTTTGCATTGGCACACTTCTGACGATCTTGGCTCGCTACTTTGAAATCAAAAAGGGATGACGCTGGCAAAACGTTAATGGCCAGCATGCACCATAATTCGCCGGTGCGTGACCATCGACGACTATGTGGTCAAGCATTGGGTAATTTGAGCAGTTGACCAGAATTTATAAGATTCACGCTCTCGTGATTCGGTGCGTTGCGATTTTCGTTGCGGGTGATTCCTGGCTGTGATTCATTACTAAACAGCGGCTCGAACCTCGTCGGATTCCGAGCCGCATTGATTCATCAACGAAATCGACTGCCCACCGATTGTCGTTCTGCCCGCGACCGATACTGTTTGGTCGCCGGATTATCAGGCTTTCACAAATCACCCGATAACCGCGTGTGACTTTGTGCCTGATGTGAATATTTCTCCAGCATTGACTCAGAACAAGTCCGCGCATTGCTCCAAGGATAAGGCAATGCTGCACGAAGACGATTTCGTAGATAATACTGAACCATTTGCAATCATCTGGACGTCAGATGATTGTTTGGCTCATCAACGAGCATGCAATCATGCTATAAAATGCTTTGTCGATGACGGTCGATATTATAGCGATGGCGAACGTATAATCATCGTCAACCAGGACGGGGTTCCGCAAGAAATCTTGCAAGTAAGCGATTTGCGATACGACATCCTGCAGTTCCTCGATATCAAAGACCGCGACGGAATGCGGTTGCTGCCACCAACAGGTATTACAGCGCGCGTCTGCGAGGTGCTACGGACCAAGCTGCCCAGAATCAGCATTTGGAGGGCAGTCGCATGAGAATCCCAGGTAGACAATTTGCTGATCTAGATTTCGAACGTGACCAAGCGTTGACGCGCGGAGATTATTATTATGAAGACCATGGGAATTTAATATCCGCACCATCCATCGAACTATTCGATGAGGTCGGATGGTGTACATATGCAATGGCGGCGCACACTAAGTCGCGTGGAGTAAAACCATTCGCCATGCCGCTGAGGTTTGAATGGTTCGCGGAACTTATGACAAGCGAGCCACTTGTGGTCGATAGAAAAGACGATGGAAAGCTTTTCACAGGATGCGGTTACACTGGTTTCGAGTTAGTCCGCATAGTTGAACACAATGCTGCCAATGACATCGCAACCGGTTGTCTAAGTCGGGCTTATTCGAACGTCAGCTATGCCACGATGAAGACATTCGACTACGACTCCGGCGACGTTACGTTTCCCGCTTTAGTCAGCCGGTTGGAAGAGCTTGGACACGAATGCCTGATCTATGAGACGTTCTCGAACACGCCGGATCATCCGCGATTGCGACTTGTCATGCCGTTGGCCGTTCCGGTTGTCATGCCGGACCATCAAGCACGATCGCTCTGGAAAGCAAAGTATTGTGCGGTTGCCAAACAGCTTGGTGGCACCATTGACAGAGCTTGTAGTGATCCGAACCGGTTGAGCTACGTCCCTATGCACCAACCGGGTCAAACAATTCGGTTCAAGTACATTGCAGCCAAGCCATTAGACTACAACGCTATCGAGGTTGAACCGCTCAAGGTACGCAAGCCATCTAAGCGTGTGCAATTTGATGAGGATACCGATCTCGGTGAAGTACAAGCCGCACTCGAGCACATTTCAGCGGACTGTGGTCGGGACGAATGGCTGAGCGTCATCTTCGCACTGCATTCTGAGTTCGGCGACGATGCGCGCGATCTTGCGGAACAATGGTCCGGTACTTGCCCAGAGAGGTTCGACGAAGCGGACTTTCACCGGTCATGGGATGGCGCTGATCCAGACCGAGGGACGACAATTGCAACGTTGTGGTATCTGGCACAACAAAACGGATTTCGGCGCAAGCCTAAATTAAACAGCGTTAGCCCTGATCGGGAAATATTTGCCGTTGGCAGCGCGCCACCGGTCGAACACGCTGAACAGTGCGCAAAAATGTTAGTGGAACACAACCGCCATGAGCCAACGCTTTTTTCGATGAAGGGTGAACTCATCCGTGTCAGAAGCGATGGCGGATTGAAAATGATGCAGAACGGTGATGTTGCGCACGACATTGAACGCCATGTTGCTGAATGGTGGAAAGGCGGTGAAAAGAGTGGCTGCTTTATAGGGACACCACCCAATATTGCAGCTATGGCGCGTGCCGAATTGATTGACAGGGTTCCAACACTTGATCGTATCGTCGAAACGCCATTCTTCGATGCATATGGCAATCTCGTTGCCGTTCGGGGATACCACGAACAAAGCCGTACGTTCTACGCTCCAAGCGACGACCTTGAAGTCGCGTTGCCAGCTGAGATACCTACACGCGGTCAATTGCAAGAAGCCGTTGATACGCTGCGGGAGCCACTTGACGAGTTTCCATACACCGACGAAGCGGCATACGCGCATACTATAGCAATGATCTTGCAACCGATCGTTCGCGAAATGATCAGCGGTCCCACACCTGCCTACATGATCCACAAACCAACACGCGGTACTGGAGCGAGCCTTCTAGTTGATGCTGTATCGTTGATTAACTCCGGCAGTCCTGCACCAATTGAATCCGAGAAGAAAGAAGACGAAGAATGGCGCAAGATGCTGACAGCGTCGCTGCTTAGTGGGGCATCGATGATCTTGATCGACAACGTTCACAGGTTCCTTGACTGCGCTGCAATTCCAGCCTTCATCACAGCAGACGCCTGGTCAGATCGAAAGCTTGGTTCGTCCGAGAAAGTCAGCTTGGCCAACAAAGCAACGCTCGTCTTCACTGGTAACAATCCTCAATGGTCTGACGAAATCGATCGGCGGCTACTTTCTATCAGACTGGATGCGAAGAGCGCGAATCCAGAACACGGCCGAGATTTCCGCATCAAGAACCTTAAAGAGTGGATCAGAGAACGCCGATCTAAACTGGTCAGCGCGGCGCTACTTATCGTACAATCATGGATTGCTTCAGGTCGGCAAATCGGACCGGAAAAGCCTCTCGCATCTTTTGAGAGTTACACGAAGGTCATGAGCGGAATTCTTCGGAACGCAGGGATCACAGGTTTCCTTGGTGATAAGACCGAAGCTAAGCCGTCACTCGAACCGTTGAACGTGTTTGTCGAAGTGATGTGGACACGGTTCGGTGAGACGGGCGCTATTGTGGGCAAGCTCGAATTCGATGCGAAGCCCGTTGACTATGATGCCCACGAACCCAAGACCCTCGTCGAGTTGTTGCTGGCAATTGAAGGTCATTGTGATTTCGGATTCACGGCACAGGCACAAACCAGATGGGGCAACAACCTTGGACGCGCACTGACCAAAGGTGTCGATCGTGTATTCGCCCTCGCTGGCGGAGTACAAGTCCGACTGCGAAAGAGGAAAACGAATACCGGTGCTGAGTACGCATTGGAAGCCGTAGGAGCGCCGAGGCCGCTATCACAGCCATTCAGATTGCTTGAGCCCAGGATGGCCTTGCTGCCCGTGTTGCCCGTCTTGGCTTTTTCTGACGAGGCTACAGGCATGCCTGCGACGGTGGCGAGCGGCGATCTGGTTGCCGGTGTGGAAACGATAATACCGTTGTTTCAGGGGCAAGTTGGTTGAACGACAGGACACCAGAATAAGTCCATCACTGTCCATCACCACATACGTCACTTCTAAGCCTCTAATAAATAAAGGAAAGTGATGGAATGACGGAGAGTGACGGACAATTCGGAGTCAGTCAGCGCCTTGCGCATGCGTGTGTGTCTGCATACCACTAAATATGAACATCTCTCGTGCGCGCGTGTTGGGTCGAAAAGTCCGTCACTCTCCGCCACTCCATCATTTCAGCAAAAATTTCAACCGGTTATAGAGTGACGTATGTGGTGACGGAGAGTGATGGAGATCGTAACCGACCGTGTACACTCGCCGTCATGCAAGTCGAATGGCATGCGCCTATGACACGCAAAATCGCCTGCGCCTCTGAACCAACGGTTAGTTTGTCTAAAGTCAGCCGATGCTGACTTTAATCCAATATTGCGCAGCTGCTCGGGACCAAAAGCGGCCTGTTAACCATGTTTGGTAACCTTACCCATCTCCAAATTCTAACCGGCGGGTTGTTAATCAGCCTGCACATCAAAAAGTCTAAATAACTGCCTCAGTTCGAGAATATGTGTTTTTGTCGTCGCGCGGCAGTAGATGGTTACCAAACTAATAACAAACATTCCGACTCGTATGGGTTTACCCAAGCGAGTCATCTGAAACCCTGGAAATTCACCCTAAAAAGCGTCTTATATAGCTTTCCTTAGGATTTATGAGACATAATCGTCTCATTAATATCTAAACGAGACAGGAGAGCATTTGTGGGCGTAGTTTATGGATATGCACGCGTGTCATCAGGCAGCCAATCGCTTGAAATTCAAGAGCAGGCATTGCGCGACGCTGGTTGCACAGTTGTCCGTTCGGAGAAGGTGTCTGGACGGTCACGCGAGAACCGAGATGAGCTTCAGACACTGTTGGTATTCATGCAGCCAGGAGATGTTCTGACCGTCTGCAAACTGGACAGGCTCGGACGCTCGATGAAGGACCTTGCAGATATCGCGCACGAACTTGATGAGAAAGGTGTTGATCTGAAAGTTCTTGACCAGCCAGTCGATACGACAACCACAGCCGGTCGCGCCTTCTTTGGTATGCTGACCGTGTTTGCTCAATTCGAAAACGACATTCGGCGCGAGCGACAGATGGCAGGTATTGAGGCGGCCAAAGCCAAGGGCGACGTCTATAAAGGTCGGCCCTGTTCAATTGACCGAGATCAGGTGCGTGAACTCAAGCACAGCGGCATGCGTCCAGTTGATATTGCACGCAAACTGGAAATTGGTCGCGCATCTGTCTATCGCGTTCTCGCTGAGCAAGCTTGACCTATTCTGGTGAACTGGTGCCGTGCCGCTCGCCACACCTAATCATCAGCCCCTGCGCCCACCGCAATTCAGGACAATACAACAACACTACTCGCCAATGATCACGCGACCAGATTTGCCGCTTGCGGATAACAAGCCACTGCTCTGCAATGCGGTTGCGTAGACCATATTGAACGATCGCCGAACCGTTTAGGTTCATGCACGCCTTTGACGTACCCTGGTCGCACACCAATCTTCATCCAGGCCATCACGTCCAATACGCTATCCTGCTCGCGTGCCAAACTGCTGCTGCTCACAATTGACTACATGTTGCGACACGTGATGATACTGGCCGACAGCATTGCTATCTTGCATGTTGATTCATGCCGCTGCGTGCTTGCGAATGCACCTTCACGTGAACGCGTCGTCATTCGATCTTGTCTGCTTTCGAATGCGTCTGCCGACGCCGCCATGTTGGACGCGTCAAGCGATCAGGTCGCCGTGCCTGCATTGAGTTGGTAAGTCCGTTTGACATGAGAAAAGAGGGCCCGAGGGGACCCGTGCCCGGGCGCAGGGCATCTGTCTCTCGTCGGGCTTGGCATGATTGATACTCAGGAAGAGAAATCCATGGATTCCTGAACAAGGGCCAAAGCCATCGGACATCGTGTTAAGTCCACACTCTGATATTCAGGTAACTTGACGCTCTGGCGTTCTCAAACTCAAGCGCAATCACTGCCTTTCATAAGACCGGCATATCACCCTGCCGAATAACAATTTACTTGCGCTCGAAATCCATGTATTTCCTTGAATTTCAATGCTGTAGCACCCATATCCAATACAACAAGAACAACAATAATGGGCACGCTCTGCGAGATGATGGAAGTGTACAATGCCGCCCTGCGTGCATCGCACAACTACGGCGGCGAGACTGGAATTTGCTACAAGAACGATTGGCTATTTGCTCGAACGGCTGACGACAAGTTCGTTTGCGTGTTTAAGCCATGGCGCGCATTCATGCATTTCTGTGAGCGCGCCGGCTTTGGTGTTATTTCAACGCTCACCAATGCAGATGTCAATTTGAACGCATTTGGCCGTCTTTGCCTCAGGGGCACCATAGAAGAAGACGGCACGTTCTTCGTCCGCGAGTTCTGCGGATCAAAGAATGCGTTGAGTGAATTCGTCAAGCGCCCGAACATCAAAGCGCTAGTTGCAATTCCACATTCGATGATCGAGCACGAGCGGCCAAAGGGGATTGTCTATGAGTGATCAATATACGGCCTTACGCACCGCCTACGTGGAAGCGTTCGGTAAGACGGACTATGCAAGTCTCGACTATGCTGAGCGCGTGGCAAGGAACGCTGAAGTATCGTCGCTGAGCACCTTTGCACGCCTTGTGGTAGTTGCACACGAAGAAATGCAGCGCGACGGCAACGCGGAACGCCTACGGGCCTTGAATGAGTCTCACCAGCAGATGGCACAAGCCGAACGTGAAGCCTTGACGCCATACCAAAAACTCATCATGGCAAATCGGAGCGGCAAGTAATGGATACCAAGAGAATTGTTGAGCGTGATGTCCGGCTTCGGCTGTCGACTGACCCGCGGTTCAAAAGTGAATCACACGACCAGATAGTCGATTACGCTTGCCGCGCCAACTTCCCGGTGAAGTTGGGAAATACGCGCATCAACCCGTGGCATATAGATCGACGCAAGGTTGATACGTTTCTGGATGAAATTGCACGACAGTGTCCTCGACTTCTACGTGATGACCGCAACACGGTTGCTGATCCACTACAATCCGCTGAAACGAAATTACGCGAAGTGAATTCCAGCCAATAGCGCGCGGCTGGATGTTGGAAGAATCGGCCAACGATCAAGACTGTCGCTGAATCAAAACACCATCGCACCAGAGTAAAAACGAGTAACCACTTGGCCGATGAGTCCACATTTTCGGAGACTTTGGAGGAACTACTCGTGCCCCTTGAGGAGGTGGCATGCTCGGCTAAATTCGCCGATGCTCTTGCACGTGCGCGGAACGCTCACCCGAAGATGAAAATCGGGTTCTGGATCATCAGCCGCCCAGCGCACGGCAAGCCATGGCGGTACGATCGGCTGAAAGAAATGCGGACATCGCCGACGTACAAGAAGAAGCAAGCCGCCGTTGGTTCCTTTCTTGGCAAGGTTGCCGCCGTTGATGATGACGAAGTCACCACGTCAGATAATGATGGGCCTGTAGAACTGATATGACTGACTGCGAACCATATAGTGACGCCGCACACGAGAGATGGCGTGCCGAGTTGATCGCAGAGCACGGCGAGGCGATGCCCGGCGTTCCCAATTATCCTGACCGTTGCATCGCGTTCGGCTTTGCCGTGTCACGTGTCACAAAAGCATGGCCGCGTGAGCCATGTCAGACGACTGTCGGCGTCAATTGCACGTGTCATAACAATGTGCCACCTCCGCTGACCGCAGAGCAGGAACAGGTGGCACTACTGCCCCGCCAGGCGGTTGTCGCAATGCCGCTGTCGGACGAAGCTTGGGCGCTGCTCAGTGCGGCGTACGGCAATCAACGTGACTCTGGCCGCGGGCGCACCACGTGGCGTGAGGCATGGAGTGGACTGGCGGGATGGGCCAACTCCGATGCTGGGTGGTACAACATCTATTTACGCGCGGGCGAAGACAATCGTGGTAATATCTTGCGGCAACGCGTAAATCGATTGGAGGTTTTCCGCTTGCACAAGTTGCGCACCGCGTTGGAGCAAGATAGTACGCTGGATGAAATCGAACGGCAGCGGCTGATAACAACGACGCACAAGCTTATTCAGCACATCAACAAGGCGAACCGCGCGCGCACCAAGACCGCATCGGAGATGGCCGCTGAAGTGTGAAGTAACCGCTTATTCGGCGTGCGGGCGCGATGGACTCAGCATCGGAATCGGACCGCTCAGGCTGAGGTTGACTCAGCGGGGTCGAAGCGATCTACAACAGGTGTCCGTAAACTTCACAGCTTTTCGCTCCCATTATCGAAGCATGGTCGCGCTGTTCGACATTACTCCTTGAACCTCGGAGAGCCATGGTTGATAGAAACTTCGGCCAATTCCTCCATCAAACTGTCAAGCTTTTCCTTGCCTTCACCTGCCGAACTCTCTCTCGAATAGGGCTGGAGCGACTTTATTGCTTTGACAGTATTGGTTGCTGCACCGCGCCAAGCCATTGCCGAGCGGTCACGAGCCATATTAGCCTGATTGGCTACGAACTGTTTCTGGTCACCTGCTTCAGGTTGTCGATCGGGAAGAATATGAGTTATCTGCTTCGCCGTCTCCATTGAGCCGTAGAATGCCACGATCGACCCAGCGTCCATATGCGGAAAGAGGGTAATCTTCTCGACAACTGCTGGATAGACCAGTGGCTTTGGGGGCTCAAACCTGATCATTTCCCCATGCGTGAGTAGCTGGTCATGCTGCACCTTGGCGTTGGCAAGGGAACCACAAGCTGCGATCATATCCGCGTGACCGTAGATTTCATGCAGCAGAGCGGTTGCCAGACGGATACGCTCACTGCGATCGGCTTGCCAATCCTTGACGAGGCCGACGACTGCAGAAAGAACAACGCCAGTCACTGTCCCAATTGCAATTATTATTGCGGCGAGAACGCGCGCTTCTCCAGCCGCAGCACTCAACAGAGCCAGAGCATCGTCAGAAGTGATCACCCACAATAGCCCCAGTACAACCAAGGCTAGGAGACCGAACAGAACCTTTGAATCAGCGGCGAAGCTCCACAGGGCCTCTTTAAGGTTGTCCATCAGCTTTTCGCCTCTGCTGTCCGTAATAAGTGTCTTACAAATACTTCCTGAACTTAGGATCGCTCTTTAGCCACTCGATGAACTGTCGCCTTTCACTTTCACCGGCTGCTCGCCAGCCAGGCTTGAGATATTTTGTCAAAGCTCCTTGGATGTCGACACCTCGCTCGCGGGCAATCTCTGTCACTGTCGCCTGACCGGATTTGATTCGCTTGAACGTTGTCGTATTCGCACGGTCCTTACGCAGCATGAGCAGGGTTCCGTCAACCGACCGTTTCGACGGTGGTCGGAAATGATCGTTACCATTCATTGGATCATGCTCGATCTGACGGATTTTGATCGCAGCGTCGACGGCAACGAGAACATCCGACCATTCTTCGACATGTTCGCCACGGTGATCCATAGCTGCCTTCAGCAAGGCAAGGGTGCGGTCATTGTGAATTCCAAGACCTGACGGTGGCGGCGACAAAGCGAATTCGCCGAACGACTTGAACTTTTTCTCACGGCCACGCCAGAGCTTGTGAGCAATGATCTGATCCAGCGCTTTCGGCATTTGTTCGAAGAGCTGATGCTCACCGAAATTAAGGGCCTGTTGCACGAAGCGCACCAACGTGTCACCGCTTGCGGAGACCTGTTCAACACCGTGCTCATCGATTATGCGAATAGTTTGCGGCACCCCCGCACCGTTCGCCCGTGTGTGTCCAGCCATTACGCGGCCTGTCCTTTAGATCTGCGTTCTGCCTCGGCGAGCACTTTACTCGCGGCGGCATGCAATTTTTCAAGTGCGCTAAGCGGATCGCGGTGGGTGCGCATCAGCTCGTCATAGTTTGTCTTCGCCATCCCAGACTCGCGCTTGCAGCGGTTGATCAGGTGGGCGTAATCTCGACCGGTATCCTTGCGGTCCGGGTTCGTGATTTTAACAGCCCGGCGGATCTTTTTCTGTGCTTGATCCCAGTGAGCACGGCATTGCTCATCGAGCGTGAACGGGTTTTCTTTGGGCTTCGTCTCGCCTGTCAGCGTGATCAATCCTAACTCTTCCCCCTGGCGCAGCGTCTTGAGTAGGTGCCACTTCTCCTGCTTCGTCTCCGGCGCAAGCTGCCGATAGATCTTTGTCGCCGGTTCATCGTAGCGGGTGTAGTCATCACCCTCCATCATGACCTCGCGCTCATCGAGATACGCACCGAGCGCCCGCACGACTTCTGATGGGCTGTCGTCGTCATCGCCGTCGCCGACGCCCCGGTCGGTTTCGATCTTTTCAATACCTATGTTGACCTGGTCTTCGATCTCGGCTGCCCACTGCCGCAAGTGGGGCAGATCGATTTGCAGGATCAGAGAGTCTTGTAGCCTGTCTTCAGACTGATTGCGGGTCGAGCGGTGAACGATCTGTGTCCAGTTGAGCGGACTTGTAATATCAGTCAGCAGCACGACCGTACGGATACGCGGCAGATTCGTGCCCTCGCTAATCATCTTTTTGGCAACTATCCACCGCTGCCGCCCGCGCTTGAAACGCCGGATCGTTTCCTTAGCTTCCGGGCCATCAGCGGACTGCGCCGACTCTGGTTCTTCTCCGAACAGTTTTCGGATTCGAGCCTTGACTTGGTCGATGCTGTCGCGGTCGCCGCGGTTGTTGGCGCAAATTACCAAGATGGCCGCGTCGTCATGACCCTTTGATCGCATGTCAACATTAGCATCGTACGCGCGCTGCAACATTGCATCGATTACCTCCTGGTCATCGCTGAAGGCCTTGTGTTTCACCTTCTGGGCTATCTTGCGCTTCATGGTGCTGAGGCGGCCCTGACCCGACTCGATAACATCCCCTGTGTCGCGATCCTCTACTTGCCACGGAATGTAAGGGTCGAAATGCTCGAAGATGAGCTTGCGCGCGATCCCGGCAGCAATACCGTCTGCATAGCTGAACCTGAAATTCGGGATGATCTCATAACCGGCGGCCATACCCTGCGCGGTGTCCACCGTCACGCGACGGTAACGGAAGTGTGGCACCTTATTGTTATCGGGCCTGACGGGCGTTCCGGTCATGCAGATGATGCAATGTGCGAAACTCGCGCAGCGGCGCATAGCATCGCCCCACATATTCCCGTCGCCAGTTTCCTCATCGTAGGCTCCGTGATGGGCCTCATCGAAGACGAACGCCAGCCGTTTGTGTGCGCTGAGCATTTGGAAATAGCCCAGCATGTTTTCGAGTGACTGGTAGTTGATTATGACGCCGTGATGGTTTTGTGGAATTCTGTTGAATGTACTCGGCATGCTGGTGTCAACGCGGATGTGTTCACCGAACTTCCGCTTTGCCGGGTTTCGCAACTGGACCAGTTTACAGTCGTCTTCCATG
This sequence comes from Pseudomonadota bacterium, assembly GCA_039183375.1. Taxonomy (GTDB): domain Bacteria; phylum Pseudomonadota; class Alphaproteobacteria; order Rhizobiales; family Hyphomicrobiaceae; genus Tectiglobus. Next base: position 1,101 of record JBCDBQ010000067.1, on the reverse strand, counting down.
CCCTGCTTGATCGACTCGCGCGGCGATAGCCAAATGATGTAGTCAACAAGATTCTCGTCGATCAGGTGCCGGGCAATCTTGAGGGATCCGACAGTCTTGCCGCCGGATGGCGTGACCTCCATGACAAAAGAATTTTTGAACGCGCCCGCCGTGATTGAGTAGTGATCGCCAATGCTATTTATAAAGGCCTGCTCGCAGCGTTCTTGCCAGGAGTAGTCGCGACCAAATACAAGCGGAATGTCTTGGCCGAGTTCATCGGACTTTTCGTGTCCCTGCATCTTAAGTTTCCTTTGATGTGCTCGCAAATGGCATTTCGGGCACAGCGCCCTACCATTTTCGAGAGTCGTATCCCCACCCTCGGCGTGCGGCACTACGTGATGCGCATGCCATTCGTCAGCGAGAAGAGCCCCGCACTCTTCACACCGGCCATCAGCGCGGATCAGCAGAAGCTGTTTTTCGCGAGCGGTAAAAAATCGCTGCGGATCAAGACCGTATCCGAGGTGCATGCGACAGATATGCACTGATTCGTGAGTCACTCTGACTCCAGTCAAAGCTTATTGGTTCGTTGTGCAGTGGAATTCTGTGGAGAACAGTGATGAAGCAACAGAATTCAGAGATGGGTATCAAAGCTAACAAAATATGTTCATGATTTGTTCGAGGTCTGGTTTACCCACAGCAGTAGCGCCATTTCGTTGCAGTTGAAGTGGAACACAAACCCTGGTACACAAGCTATCAAGTTGGCTCAGAAAAAGTGTTACAAAGCAGTAGGTTACGAAACGAGCGACGCTTCCTTTTCTGGGCACCATATATTCCTGAGTGCTCTCGCTTGATTACACGGTTTTGCGGCGTATCGGATAGCCCGCCAAAGCAGTTTTGAGACCGGGCAAGCATCATTCCTCCAAGATATCTGGGATCCCCATGAGCAAGCCTAAAGTCCACGTTCATAAAGGGGATCTGCCAGCGGGATTGAGTTTCCCCAATGGGGTTGCCGTCGATAGTGAAACGTTAGGATTAAAGCCGCATCGTGATCGTCTCTGCGTCGTGCAGTTGTCAGGTGGCGATAACGTGGCACATCTGGTTCAATTCGAGGCTGGGCGTTAC
>JBCDBQ010000066.1:0-19167 GCA_039183375.1 Pseudomonadota bacterium | reverse complement strand
TGCAGATCAGATGACGGGTTCACTGGAGCGAGCCATCGCCGAAACCGATCGTCGACGAGAGAAACAGATGGCTTGGAACGAAGCCAACGGCATCACGCCGGAAAGCGTTCGCAAATCCATTGGCGATGTTATGGGCAGTATTTATGAACAGGATCGCGTGACAGTTGACGCGGGACTGGCTGATGGTGATGGCGCAGCACCGCTGATCGGGCACAATCTCAAGGCGATCATCGAAGATCTTGAGAAGCGGATGAAAGAAGCCGCCGCCGATCTCGAATTCGAGGACGCGGCCCGTCTGCGCGATGAGGTCAAGCGCCTGCGTGAAACTGAGTTGGCCGTCGCCAACGATCCACTCGCCGAGCAAGCCGCCATCGAGAATCTCGCCGGTAGTTACGCCGGTCAACGCAAGTATGGTGCTGCTGCCAATCAGCCGAAGTCAGCCGCACGGCCGCGCAAGCCGCAACCGGGCGAGATGGGACCGGGTTCTGAGCGTTCCGTCCCGATGCGCGACGTGGTGAAACCGGCCAAGACCGTTGATGTACCCGGTGCGGAAACGAAAAAGCGCCGCGGACGGCCGCGCAAGACAGGACGACCTGGTGCCTAGACTTCGAAACGGAGCATCTTACGACGCCTTTCTGCAGCAGTCTGAAACGTGACCGGCGTTCTCTGGGGCCTGCTGGGCGCAACGTTCATTGGCACCTCTGACTGCGTCGCGCGCGTTACGGCACAGCGGGTCTCGATGTCGGTGCTGTTGTTTGCGGTCATGGGCCTGTCGACAGTGGCCTTGACAGTTTGGATGGCGGCAACAGGTGATTGGCCCCGTTGGGATGGCTATGCCTGGCTCGTATCAGCAATATCAGGACTTCTCAATTTACTGGCTCTGTATCTGCTCTACACCGCTCTGGCACGTGGACCTGTTTCCGTTGCCTCACCAGCCGCCTCATCATTCTCTGTCATGCTCGTTGGCATCAATGCGATAGCCGGCCAACCGTTCGTCTGGGAACAGCTCATCGCTATCCTCATGGTATTCATGGGTATTGCCATGCTGGCCCGGCGCGATCAGCGTGGTGACGCTCATGACGCCCGGTATCTGCGCGTGACAGCCTTGCTTGGCTTAGGGGCAGCCATTGTCGTCGCTGGCCGGATGTTCCTTGCGCAAGAAGCTGCCGTTGTACTCGGATCCATGGAAGCCCTTTACCTCAACAGGATCTTTGCACTTGCCGGGGTCGTTTGCTTGCTCTTAACCGCGTTTGGCACCTCAAAAACGCAAACTTGGCCATCCACCGGTCAAATTGCATGCCTTGTCGCACTACAATCTCTGCTAGAAACTCTGGCGCTCGGAAGCTTTCTGATTGGATCGCAGGTCGGTGATCGCATCGGGGCGTCCATCGGATTCGCTTCGTTTGCGGCTGTGACCGCAATTGCGGCTTGGATTTGGTTGGGGGAGTCGATTGGTTGGCGGCGCGGCCTGTGGATGACATGGGTCGCGATCGGCATCGGCTTCGCGATTCTATCATCGCCAGCGTGATAGCTGCGCAATTTACATAAACTCAACCCAAGCAAATCAACTTTAAGTGCGAATACCCACAGTCTATCAATGAAGGGTGCGCTACCTTTCCTGCATCGAAATCAGTCTCGTTTGCTGCTTGGCTTAGTATGTCGTCAGAGGATGATCGAAGGCCTTCCGGCAGGTGATGATGCTCCTAACGAAAGGCAGTTAACCATGGTATCCGCGTGGGTTGATCACCTTGAGCATGGCAGCCGCTTTGACATCGTCGAGGCATTTCTAAGGGCATGGGCCGAGCAGGATATCGAACGATGCCTGGCATACTTAGCTCCCGATATCACCTATTCCGACAACATCGGCGACAGCCTGAAGCCGTACAAAGGTGTGTGGCAGGGCAAGGGCGAGCTTGAACCCTACATGCGGACCGCGGCTAGTCGCTGGAGCTTTCTCGCGATGCGTCCCAAGCAACCCAGGCAAAGAATGGAAGACACGTCACTCGTGCAGTACCAGATCGAATTTGTTATCCGACATCGGGCAAGCGGCGAGGTGCTCTTTGGCGGCAATCGTTTCGTTGCCCGCATAGAAGGTGGCCTCATTCGCTCGATCCAGGTATTCCACGATGCAGCAATGTTCTCCGCATTCCTGCGGCTCATAGGATCCCAAAGACACGCTAAGTCGAGTCAGGAGACACACTTAGTTCCTTGTTGAGCATAACGTCAGACACAGCAGTATCATCGGTTGGGCAGTCGGACAGTTACTGTCCCCCGACCAGTTGTGTGAGATTGACCTTTAGGATCGCTGTAGCGCACGCACAATCATCCACGCGACGAACCTGATAATGGCGCCAACAACCAAGCCAACAAGCAATAGCAGCATGGCCTTCGGACCGAGCTCTCCGAGGAGAGTTGCATAGGCACGATTTGACAACTCCGGCATTAGGAATTCCATCCAGCTGATGGCACTGTCCAAAATGCCCTTCGACAGCTTCACCAGCCAGCCGAAGGTCTCGAGATCATAAAGCGCGAGGTAGACGTAGGTCAGAACGGCGAGCGCCAGTTCGAGCACGACCATCCCCGCAAACCTGACCAAAGCAACAAGTGTGCTCACAAACACGGCAATGCCCTCGCTAATTTTACCCGTCGTTCCAGATTGGCGGCTGCCCATGACGCAGAATAGGCTAGGTTGAGCATTTACCAATGCCAAATGTCAGATATGCGGCAGGGTGGACGTCAGATTCACGGCACTGTGGCAGGTTAGCTCGTCCTTGAAGCAAGTGTGAAAGCCCAAAGCATTGACGATTCTGAACTTTCGGAGGATAGCTTGCTGCATGACAGATCTGACAGCCCAAAGTCGTCCCCTCAGCATTCCGAACATGCTCACCATTGGCCGCGTCGTTGCGGTACCCCTGTTGGTGTGCGCAATCTATTTCATCGAAGGCAACCAAGGCCGCTGGATCGCATTTGGCATTTTCATGCTTGCCGCTGCGTCTGACTTTCTGGACGGCTATCTCGCGAGAGCCTGGCAGCAGCAGTCTGCGTTCGGAAAGATGCTCGACCCGATCGCTGACAAGCTATTGGTTGGCGCCAGCATCCTCATGCTTGTCTACGATCAAACCCTGTCCGGAGCGGCCATCTGGGCTGCACTGATTATACTGGGTCGGGAAATACTTGTATCGGGGCTGCGTGAGTTTCTGGCCGAGCTGCAAGTCAAGCTGCACGTGACGTGGCTGTCGAAGTGGAAGACCAGCCTGCAACTGGTTGCCATTGGTTTGTTGATCATCGCCCCGGCCGCAGAGACAACCATACCAGGCGTACTGGAAATTGGGCTGGCATTGCTCTGGATGGCCGCAGTCCTTACACTGTGGACAGGCTATGGCTATACGGTTGCGGCAGTGTCCGAAGCGATGCGCCGGTGAGCAGACCAGTATTGCGGCTTTGATGATCAACCCTTCGGGAGTCGGGCTTGGCTAGCGTCAAACTATTGTACTTTGCCTGGGTCAGGGAAAAGGTCGGGCATGGTGATGACACCTTCGAGCTCCCCGAGGCAGTAGCTAGCGTCACGGATCTCATCCAGTGGCTGCGCCTCCAAGGTCCGGAATACGATGCCGCCTTCGAGAACGAAAGCGCAATCCGGGTTGCCATTAACCAGGAGCATGTGACCCATGACGCGTTGCTTGCAGGAGCAAAAGAAATCGCTTTCTTCCCTCCTGTGACAGGAGGCTAAATGTGACGGTCCGCGTGCAGGAAGACGATTTCGACATTGGTGCAGAGATCGCCGCACTGACGGACGGTGATACAGACATTGGCGCCGTCGTGACATTTACCGGGACTGTCAGGGGAGCGGCGAAAGGCCAACCCATTATCGCCATGAGCCTTGAGCACTATCCGGGCATGACGGAACGCGAGCTGGAACGTGTCGAGGCGGAAGCCCTTGAACGCTGGCCGCTGAGCGGATCGCTCATCGTGCATCGACATGGCGACCTCAAACCAGGAGACAATATCGTTCTTGTGGTGACGGCCTCTGCCCATCGGCAGGCCGCCTTTGATGCTGCGCAGTTTCTCATGGACTTCCTCAAGACCAACGCTCCGTTTTGGAAGAAGGAGACGGGTCGCGAAGGCCAAGGCGAGTGGGTGGATGCACGCGAAAGCGATACGGACGCGCTTGATCGCTGGAAACGGTGAGACAATTCGGTTGCCGCCCGCACATCTTACTCGGTAGACCGAACAGCCTATCAGTTTTGTATATCACCCGAATGTGCGAATTCCGAAAGGATCGCCTCTGCGATACGCCGCGGTGTTGAGTCGATGGGCACGACAATCGGGTTTTCGTCGATCGATGGTTCTTCGAGAGCCGCAAACTGGCTCTCCAGCAGTGCCGTCGGCATGAAGTGCCCTTCGCGTTGCGACATACGTCTGCCGATAAGATCTTGAGTGCCGGCCAGGTAGACCAGCCGGACATCGGAGCGCCCTACGAGCAAGCGGTCACGGTAGACCCGCTTCAATGCCGAACAAGATACGATCCCGCGCATGTCGTTCGCTCGCTGCTCGTCCATCCAGGCCGCGATAGCATCGAGCCACGGCCAGCGATCGTCATCGCTCAAGGCTTCTCCGCGGCTCATCTTGTCGATATTGACTTGCGGATGGAAACTGTCGGCGTCGCGATAAGGCCAGGCGAACTCCCGCGCAAGCGACTCTCCAAGAGTACTCTTGCCGGATCCCGCAACCCCCATGAGTAAGATCACGCGGAGCGACGACGGTGTCTGGAAAGGCTGCCGTGCCAAGCTCAACTCGCTCCCGATTTATTTCGGCTCGGTATGTCCACCGAACCCTTTACGCATTGCGGAAAGTACCTTCTCCGCGAAAGTGTGATCCTGGCGCGACCGGAAGCGGGTGTAGAGCGCTGTTGTTAAAACTTCAGCGGGAACGGCTTCCTCAATGGCTGTTTGAACAGTCCAGCGTCCTTCACCAGAGTCGCCAACATGCCCGGAAAATTCGCCGAGCTTTTCATCTTTGGCCAAAGCTTCTGAGGTCAGATCAAGCAACCAGGATGTGACGACACTTCCGCGCCGCCAGACCTCAGCAATGTCCGCCAGGTCGAGATCTAGGCGATGATCCTCGGGTAGCGCAGGCGTGTTGGCATTGCGCAAAATATCAAAGCCCTCGGCCATAGCCTGCATCATGCCGTACTCGATGCCATTGTGGATCATCTTGACGAAGTGGCCTGCACCATTGGGACCGGCATGAATGTATCCCTGTTCGGCACGCGGATCGCGCGTTTCGCGATTGGCCGTGCGCGGAATGTCACCGATGCCTGGACAGAGCGCAGCGAAAATTGGATCGAGGCGATCGACAACTTCTTTCTCGCCACCAATCATCAGGCAATAACCGCGCTCCAATCCCCAGACGCCGCCGGATGTTCCAACATCAACATAGTGGACGCCGCTCTCGTGCAGCCGCTTGGCACGCCGAATGTCATCCTTCCAGAATGTATTGCCACCATCAATGATGGTGTCACCCGCACTCATCAATTGCTGCAGATCCGAGATCGCGGTCTCTGTTGCCTCGCCGGCAGGTAGCATCACCCATACGGTGCGAGGGGCCTCAAGCAACTTGACGACTTCAGCGAGGTCACCGGCGGCGGTCGCCCCCTCTTGTGCGAGCGTTGCACGCGCATCCGCATCGCGATCGAAGACGACGCAGTCGTGCCCGTTGCGCATTAGCCGACGGACCAGATTGGCCCCCATACGCCCCAAACCGATCATTGCGATTTGCACGGTGTATTCTCCTTGTTTGGAGTCTCAACTCTCGCTCAATGTGGAACAGGATTATGATGCCTAGGCAAGATGTATTGCCGGCGGAACAACGAGAAAACGTCGAAAACGATCAAGCGTCTACATCCGATCACCTTCACGCTCGCCGTGTATCCAGGCTTCCTAATCGGTTTGCATAATACCGAATTCACCGCGCAGATACAGCAACGGTGCAGCGCCTTCGCTATAGGCACCTTCGCGGACACGCCCGAAAAATATTGTATGCGTTGAAAATTGCTGCTTCTCGACAACCTCACAATCGAGCGTGGCGAGCGCGCCCGTCAGCCGCGGCATGCCTGACTTATGCTTGATCCAGCGAAAGCCTTTCACTTTGAACCGATCATCGCCCTTGAGATCCGTCATGCCGGCGAAGACGCCGGCAATCTCCTCGTGCTTTTCTGCAAGCAAGTTGACGCTGAATTCCTCAGACTCAAAGATATGATCGTGAGCGCTGGCATTCTTGTTGACACACGCCAGTAGTGTCGGCGGATCGTCGGTGACGGAGCAAACAGCGGTTGCGGTCAAACCGTAGCGCGCACCGGGGGCACCGGTGCAGATCAAAGCGACAGCTCCCGCCTGCTGACGCATGATAGCTCGGTAATCATTGGCATTCACCGCTCATCTCCAAATTTTGTTGTCATTGGTTGCTTCGAGACACAATCAGCGGCTTACCGCCAGTCGTCCACTTCTGCGTAGGGTAGTCCGAGGTTCTCTCGCAAGGTCGAACCCGCATAGTCATGGTGATAAATGCCACGGCGTTGTAACTCTGGAACGACAAGGCGCACGATGTCCTCGTAGCCGCCAGGCATGTGCGTGCCGGCAATGACGAACCCATCACACCCTTCTTCGACGAACCATTGTTCCATCTCATCGGCAATCTCTTTGGGCGTGCCGCAGAAGACGGGGACTTCGCGGATTGTTCCGCGGCGAGAGTATTTTACAAAGTCGTCCAAGGTCGGATTGGACTTGCCGGAGACCTGCACGACGCGATCGAGAATGCCTCGGAGACCGCTTATGCTTCCCAGCTCGTCGTCGGTGAACTCCTCGTCCATGGGTTTGGACGCAAAGTCAAAGTTGAGCGCCTCGGAAAGCAATGCCAGCGAGTCGATTTGTTTGGCCTGACTTTCAATAACCTCAAGTTTCGCTTCGGCGATAGCGCGTGTTTCACCCGGGATCACGTAAACCGCGGGCGCAAGGCGCACCTGTTTTGGATTACGTCCGGACTTTGCAATCGTGTCTTTAAGGCCGCGATAGATCTTCTTGCCCAAATCAAGGTTGGGGTAGATCGCGAAAATCAAGTCTCCCCAACGCGCCGCAAATTGCTGTCCGCGTCCCGACTGGCCTGCCTGAATAAGAACCGGCCGACCTTGTGGTGTGCGAGGAACTGTGAACGGCCCACGCGAACGAAACCATTCGCCTTGATGATCCAGGCGCTTAACCTTGTCGGGGTCTGCAAACCGGCCACTCTCCTTGTCGATAGAAAGCGCGCCGTCTGCCCAACTGTCCCAATGGCCCAGCACGACCTCCATGAACTCGTCGGCCTTGTCATAGCGCAGATCGTGCGGCGGATGTTCCATCTGCCCAAAGTTGCGTGCTTCCGATGAGTTCAATGACGTCACCACATTCCATGCAAGCCGCCCGCCGAGCATGTGGTCCATTGTCGAGAAGACGCGGGCGACATGAAATGGTTCGTAATAGGTTGTCGAATAGGTCGTACCCAAACCCAGCCGCTCGGTTACCTGTCCCATCACCATCAGCAACGTTGATGGATCCATCTTGACGACGCGCACACCATTCTCGACGGCGGCACGATGGTCATCGCCAAAGATATCTGGCATCGCGAGGCGATCGTCAAAGAATGCGAGATGGAACTTACCGGCTTCCAGTGTCCGGGCGATGCGCTGGTAGTAATCCGGCGTCAAGAAATCGGAGTGTGAGGCAGGGTGACGCCAGGAACCGACATAGTTCGAGCAGTTCTGTGCCTGCATGAACCCGATTAGAACCATCTGGCCGCGGTCGCCTGCCATGCAATCTTACTCCGTCTGCTTGATCTTGTGATCGTGCACCTTCAAGCCGCACGTGATTGCGCCGGATGATGGCCGAACTGCGCTCACCATTCAAATCAACCGGCTGATGTTTTGCGATGACAGTTCGTCGTATTTGGGAGGCCGCAAGCTGCCCTATCAAAACAGTTTGCGACGTAGATCACGTATGATCTCGCGTGCTGCGTTGTGGCCAGGTGCCCCCGTCACCCCGCCGCCAGGATGAGCTCCGGAACCACAGAGGTAGAGACCGGCAACCGGCATCCGATAATTGGCGTGGCCCATCACCGGCCGCATCGCAAACAACTGATCCAATCCGAGTTGTCCGTGAAAGATATCGCCGTCGATGAGCCCGAACCGCGTTTCCAGATCCAGCGGGCTCAGCACTTGCCGCGCTATGACACTGGCGCTGAAATTTGGCGCATATCGATTGACCGTCTCAATGACAAGATCGGCGAACGCGTCTTTCTCCGCGTGGTCTGTCCACGATCGCTCTTCAGGTAATTGAGGCGCAACGTGCTGCACGAACAAGCTTGCGACATGCTGGCCGGCAGGTGCCAGCGTATCGTCGAGTGTCGAGGGTATCAGCATCTCGACGATGGGTGCTGCGGACCAGCCGTCACGCTTAGCATCGAGGTAGGCGCGTTCGAGATAGGTCATGCTGGGGCCAATGACGATGCCCGAGCCGTGGTGATCTTGTAAGTCGGTGCCAGGCCTTGATGAAAAATTTGGCAGTTCGGAAAGCGCAACATTCATACGGAACGTGGCCGAGCCGGATTTCAGAGACGTAAAGCGGCGGTGAATGTCCGGTGCGATAGCAGCCTTGGGCACAAGGTCCCGGAATAACAGCTTGGGTGGCACGTTTGCTGCAATGGCTTGGGCGCTTATCTTTGCACCAGACGACAGCATGACAGCCGCTGCTCGATCATCCTCCATCTCGATACGGGCAACTTTTGCATCTGTTTGGATCTCAACGCCGGCCTCGGCAGCGGCCTTCGCCATCGCTTGCGTAATTGCCCCCATGCCGCCAATGGCATGTCCCCAAGCGCCAGGCTTACCGTTCACCTCGCCAAAACAATGATGGAGAAGAACGTAGGCTGTTCCCGGTGTGGATGGAGCGGCAAACGCACCGATGACGCCGTCGAAGGCAAAGAAACTCTTGACCACGTCACTTTCGAAATAGCGATCAAGGAAGTCTGCCGCGCTCTTGGTAAAGAGATCGATCAGAACCCGTTGAGCTTCCAGGTCCTCTCGCAAGACGCGTCGCCCGAGCTTTGCCCCTTTGATCAACTCCAGGATGCCGCTCCCGGCATTCGGCGGCGTTTCCAGAACGAGATCGCGCAGCAGATCGGCTGCCCGATCCAGATCGTCGTAATAGTTGGGCAGCATCCTGGCATCGCTGGGTGAGAACTCAGCAATCGCCTGTTGTCGCTGTTCGAGTCCGTTTGGCATAACCAGCCCCGGGCCATCCAGCATTGGCCAGAAGTTCGCCACCGGTCGCTCGACAATGCGCAACCCATGGCGATGTAACTCGAGATCCTCGATTACTTTTGGATTGAGAAGGCTCACAGTGTACGAGGCGACAGAATTGCGAAACCCCGGATGAAACTCCTCAGTAATCGCCGCCCCTCCGACCGTGGCATTCTTCTCCAGCACAATGACCTTAAGACCCGATTTTGCCAGATAAGTTGCACAGGTCAGCCCATTGTGCCCCCCGCCGACAATGGCGACATCAAAGTCGCGTGTGGTCTTGGTTTTTGATTGCCTCATGACGTACGTTTTCTTGTTAATCACGTATGATTGCAACCGAAGGCTTGAAGTTTCGTTGATGCAGCTGCTATCGCGGGTATGAAAACTTCGGATCGTAGTGAATTTTGGAGGCGGACTTGTCCAAACCACACCTACTCTTAACGACTGAGCTGCTGGAGATGAAGGCCGAGCAACTTGATGCCGCCTTTGAGGTTCACCGATATTACAGCGCCCCCGACAAAGCAGCGATGCTGGCGGAAGTTGCCGACAAGATCGAGTTTGTTGGCTGTGGCGGACACTCTATTCGCATCGACGCCGATTTGATCGATCAGCTGCCTAGATTGCGGATCATTGCGAACTTCGGCGTTGGCTATGACATGGTTGATACCGCCAAGGCAGCAGGCCGCGGCATCATTGTGAGTAATACACCGGACGTTTTAACCGAAGAAGTCGCCGACACCACGCTTGGCCTGTTAATCATGACGGTGCGCGAGCTCAGTCAGTCAGAGCAGTATTTGCGCGCCGGGAAGTGGGCGACAGACGGCGACTATCGCCTCTCACCTCAGACACTGCGCGATCGCAGCGTTGGTATTATTGGGCTGGGCCGGATTGGCAAGGCCATTGCGAAGCGAATTGAAGCATTCGGCATGCCAGTTTCCTATTTCGGTCGCACCAAGCAAGACGGCGTGAATTATTCCTACTACGCGAGTGCGGTAGAACTCGCCAAGAACGTCGACACCCTGATTGTGGTGACGCCTGGAACCGCTGAAACCAGTAAGCTGGTCAATGGCGACGTACTCGCAGCTTTGGGGGATCGCGGCATTCTGATCAACGTCGCGCGCGGCTCGGTCGTTGATGAAGAGGCCCTGATGCAGGCCCTGAAGGACCGCACAATCTTTGCTGCCGGACTGGACGTTATGATGAATGAGCCAAAGATTAACCCAGAGCTCATGAACATCGATAACCTGGTCCTGCTGCCGCACGTGGGCTCCGGTTCTGTCTACACACGCGCTGCCATGGCACAACTCGCGGTCGACAACCTGTTGGCATGCAAACAGGGCGAACCACCTGTCACTCCCGTGCCGGAAACGCCATTCACCAGTTGGTAACCCTGATGAGGCCCGGCTAACTATTGGTCGGGCACCTTCAAAAAGAACTGTTTCATGACGCGTGACCAATGTGGCTGGTTGCGAAGTTATGATTGACGGTGAGAATTCCTTAACCTTTGACGCGGTAGATTCGTGCGATCGAATGCAACGAATCAGTTAATGTACTTGTTGTTGTTGTGAGAATTTCCAGAGCTTCTGGACAAAATTAGACACACACAATCACTTGGTGCGAAATTGCTTTACGCTGTCTTAGGCTTCACGCTCATCGTAGCTTTCCCGACTGTCTTTTGGTTGGGTGTGGCCGAAGTTCTGACGTTTGCTTTTGACATCAACTATGGTGCGGCTGGTCGAGCAATACTTTGTACAGTGTTGTTGGTTCTTCTATCGTTCGCTTGGTCGCTAACTCGCCATACCAGCAACAATTTCCAGCGCGGCACAGTTGTGCGGCTAGACTCGTCACTTGATGATGAGGCCTCAGGTCAGCTCTACTAACCCCAGGAACACCGCATGCGACTGCATGTGCGGCGTTCACCACCGATGGTGCAACGTGCACGAACGAGTCTGCAACGACGGCAGCTGAAGGCCGAAATACAGCCACGATACGCACCCCCTCTTTGGAAGCGGCATTGTACGACCGTCTGGCAGTCTCGTTGAGGATTAGATGCACCGCCAGGCAGCGATTGCGCTGATGCTGAAACCGAACCGAACACGGCGAACACAATCAGCCAAACTATAGAAAATACGCGCATTTCAGCCCCTCGAACCGACCAACAGGTTGCGAGCATCTAGTCTTCGCCATCCTAACCGGGCAGACAAGGGGTATATGCCACTATGGTTATAAGCCCTGTTAGCATGTGCCATCAGGGCAACTTTGTGCATGGCGGTATGACGATGTCAGCTGCCGGCAGCGACGCTGGGCTCTCGCTAGGCGGCAGCTGTGTCGGATTTGTTCGGTTGCACTTCGGCCATGTAGTCGCGCAATAGGTTCTCACTGACCTGGCCCGGCTGGAACATATACTCCCCGACTTCCTTGATCGGTGTCACTTCGGCAGCGGTCCCGACCATGAAGCACTCATTAAAATCAGCGAGTTCTTCCGGCATGATGACGCGATCGATCACCTTGTAACCACGCTTTTCAGCCAAAGCCATGACCGTGCGGCGGGTAATGCCATCCAGGAAACAGTCGGGAACAGGCGAATGCAGTTCGTCGCCCTTGACGAAGAAGATGTTGCCGCTTGTGCATTCCGAGACGCGACCACGCCAGTCCAGCATGAGGGCTTCGGCATAGCCTTTCTTTTCAGCCTTATGCTTTTCCAGTGTACCAATCATGTAAAGGCCCGTGGCCTTGGTCTTGGCCGGTGCTGTCTCAGGGTCGGGTCGCTTGTACTTTGCCCAACACACACGAATGCCCCGTAGGCGCTCTTCCATCGGGAAGTAAGAGCCCCAATCCCATGCTGCGATTGCAAGATTGATCTTGGTTGTTTGCGCTGAAACACCCATCATCTCGCTGCCACGCCAGGCAACAGGGCGGACGTAACAATCGGAAAGATTGTTGGCGGCGACAACTTCGTTGCAAGCCGCATCGATTTCGTCGGCGCTATAGGGAATGTCGAAGTCGAGTACTTGTGCACCCTCAATGAGGCGATCCGTGTGCTCGCGCAGCTTGTAAATCACGCCGCCATAGGCACGCTCACCTTCGAACACAGCACTGGCGTAATGCAGGCCGTGGCTTAGCACATGCAGCTTAGCATCGCGCCAAGGAATAAGTTCGCCGTTCAGCCAGATAAGGCCGTCACGGTCATCGAAGGAGAGCAAATCTGCCATTGACTGGTTCCTCCAGATCGTCGATCACTTCTGATCTTGCAATTGGTCACTGCCTCACCTTGGCCTATCTCTGGATTGCTTGTTATTGAGAAGCAGTTAGCGAGATATTCAATTGCCGATACGTGCATCGGCGGGCAAAATGACTTGCCACGCGTACCAACACGGACCAAATATGTCAACATGGCTGACATAAATTCGAATTCCGATCAGCAGGCAGTTGAGCAGACCGGGTCCTTTGAAGCCGGCAGCTTTTCTTCGCATGCTGTTGATCTTGGATCAGATGGGCCGGCTGACGACTATCTGTCGTTCGTCGAGCTGCTGTTTTTTGCTTACCGCGACTTCACGGGTGAGGCAGACGCGCTGCTCGATGAATACGGCTTCGGACGCGCCCATCACCGCGTCCTACATTTCGTCAATCGCAATCCTGGGCTTTGTGTCGCCGATTTGCTGGATATTCTCAAGATTACCAAACAGAGCTTGGCTCGCGTTCTCAAGCAACTCGTTGACGAGGGCTTTGTCGAGCAACGCGCCGGCGCATCAGATCGGCGTCAGCGGTTGCTCTTTGTGACAGACAAGGGTCGTGCGCTGGCTCGTCAATTGGCCGAACTACAGGCTGATCGGCTCCGCAGCGCACTAGCGGTGGCCGGGCCTGACGCCGAGGATGTGGTGGCGAAATTCTTACTCGCCGTCGTCTCAAAACATGACAGAGCCTACGTCTCTGATTGGATCGACATCAGAAGCCAGGCACAAGATGCCGAGCTGGAAACGGATCAGGTCAATGGTTGAGGGTTCACAAGACGCAGCCGCAGCAAACGCCTTACCCGATAATGCGCCACATGCGCTTGTGGTCGATGACGACCAGCGTATTCGCGATCTCTTGAGCCGCTACTTGATGAATAACGGGTTCCGCGTCACCCCGGCATCAGACGCCGCTGCGGCACGTGCGGCCATGAAGGGACTGTCATTCGACGTTATCGTGCTTGATGTGATGATGCCCGGAGAAACCGGTCTTCAACTCGCCAATAGCCTGAAGGCGGACTCCGACATACCGATTTGCATGTTAACGGCTCAATCTGATCCCAGCGCCCGGATCCAAGGACTTGAAGCCGGTGTTGATGACTACCTGCCCAAGCCGTTTGAGCCGCGAGAGCTGCTTCTTCGTCTGCGCAACATTCTGCGCCGCAGCCCGATCACAGCCGGTGGCGATTGCGGAGAAATCAAAATGGGCGATCTCGTTTTTCATTGCGATCGTGGCGAGCTGCGCCGCGGAGAAGAGACTTTGAAACTGACGGAACGGGAGCGCGATCTACTCAAGCTCTTCGCGCAACGCCCTGGTTCGCCAATTCCGCGACACGAACTCTTTAACGATGATGCCACGGGCAGTGAGCGGGCCATCGATGTGCAGATCAACCGTCTGAGACGCAAGATCGAGGCTGATCCATCGAACCCTGTGTATTTGCAAACAGTGCGCGGCAAGGGATACATCCTGTATACCGACTAGTTATTCCCCACAGGCTTAGACGATGGCTGCAACGGACAATCCAGCACTTAGGCATAGCCGCAAACTGTGGCGCGGCGCCGTTGATCTCGGCAACCGTCTGAACGATGCCTGGACAACGCGATACTCCAAACTGTTTCGATGGGGTCTGCGCTATCTCGCGGAACTTCTGCCAAAGGGCCTCTACACCCGCACGCTGATCATCATCATCGCACCGATCGTGTTGCTGCAGGGTGTACTTGCATTCGTCTTCATGGAACGCCACTGGCAGTCTGTGACACGACGCCTATCCGAAGCGACAGCCCGCGATATCGCTGCCGTCGTTGAGATCTACAAGCGATATGAACGCGACGATAACTACAGTGCGCTCATACAGCTATCACGCGATACGTTGAACTTATCTGTCCAGGTCCTGCCTCCGGGCGATCTACCCTCGGTTCAGCCGAAGCCGTTCTTTTCTCTGCTCGACAAAACACTTTCGAATGAGATCCGCCTGCGCGTGCGCGACACGCCGTTTTGGATTGATACGGTCGGCGATTCCGATCATGTCGAAATCAAGATCAAGCTCAAAACGGCTATTCTGAGTTTCCTTGCCCAGCGCAGTCAGACCTACGCATCCAACTCGCATATCTTTCTGGTTTGGATGGTGGTCACTTCCATTGTGCTGCTGACCGTCGCTATCTTGTTTCTGCGCAACCAGATCCGTCCAATCCTGCGATTGGCTGATGCAGCCGATGCTTTCGGTAAAGGGCGACCATTTCCTGAAGGCTTCCAGCCACGCGGGGCGCGCGAGGTCCGACAGGCGGCCGTTGCGTTTATCGAGATGCGGGACCGTATCACCCAACACGTTGACCAACGCACAGCCATGCTGGCTGGGGTCAGCCACGACCTGCGCACAGTTCTCACGCGGTTTAAGCTTGAGCTCGCAATCCTCGGGGATGGGCCTGATGTCCAGGCACTCGAGAACGACGTCGACGAAATGCAGAAGATGCTCGAAGAGTATCTCGCGTTCGCCAAGGGCGATGGTGGTGAAGAAGTCGCGCCGGTCGCATTGCGCCAGCTCATTGAAGAGGTTTGCGAACAGCAGCGCGTTCACGGTATCCCCATTGACTTCATTCAAAGCAAACGGCGCAAGGAACTGATGGTTCCGTTGAAGCGCCAGGCCTTCAAGCGCGCGCTCACAAATCTTGTCAGCAACGCATCCCGTTTTGGCGACAATGTCATTATTCGTGCGGCCCGCGCGCGAAAGTGGGTCATGATCGAGGTGGAGGATGACGGCCCCGGCATCCCAGAGGCAGAACGCGAAAATGTGTTTCGGCCCTTTTACCGCCTCGATGATGCGCGTAACCAGGATGAAGGGAATAGCGGTTTGGGGCTCGCTATCACGCGTGACATTGCCCGTAGCCACGGCGGTGATGTGGTGCTGGGCAAAAGCTCAATGGGCGGCCTGCGCGCCGTCATGCGCATCCCTCTCTAAAATTAGCACTACCATCCGAGAGCCAGCACGCACACGCGACCGCACATCAGTGCATGCGACCGCCGTTCGGCACTTTGCGCTCCGGCTGGATCAGCACAATCGCCCCTTCGGCATCCGAGAAGCCCAACGTCAGGACTTCCGACATGAACTTGCCGATCTGCCTCGGCGGGAAGTTTACGACCGCAGCCACCTGCTGACCCACCAGACCCTCCGGCGTGTAATGCACGGTGATCTGCGCTGACGTTTTCTTGACGCCGATCTCGTCTCCGAAGTCGATCCAGAGTTTGATCGCGGGCTTGCGTGCTTCGGGATATGGCTCGGCTTGAATGATGGTTCCAACACGGATATCCACCGCGAGGAAATCGTCAAACGTAATCTCGGGTGATTTTTCTTGGCTGTCCGACATGGGTGTGTGCTCCCGGAATGAAATCGCCGGGACACTGGCGAAAATTCTCGACAATGGCAAGCCGGGACGGTGTGCCGTCCCACTTTAAGCGGGTTGCGGTCCAGCGTCAGGGGTGGAGACATCGACATGGTCCGGAGCCGTATCGTCCGAGGCCGTTTCGTTCTTCCGGCGCTTTCGACACTTGAACAGTGACGTCAGCCTGCCGAGGGAGCGACAGCTATCGTCGAGCGCCTGGATGGATCGCTCACCGCGGCGCAGGCGGCGGTCGAGTGCGGCCATGGTTTTTGCGAGCCCGGGATCGTCATCGTCCAGCCAGATCCGTGCAACCTGCAAATAGACCGATGCCAGCCCGACGGTCTTAATTCCGCCTATAGCTCCGTAAGATGAAATGCCTGATGCTTCCAGCATCCAACCCTGCGATGAGAGCAACCGTTGGGCCAGACGAGGATCCGGCGACGGCACTTTCAAAATGGATTTGATGCCTGCCTTGTAGGGTTGCATCGCATCGAACCGGTTCATGATCGTTTCAAACAGGTTGTCGCGAGGCAGCTGCACCGGATCAGGCTCACTGGCTTTCGCCAGTACTTCCTTGTCGACCGCACTGGTGAACAGTCCGAAAATATGTGCTTTCGAAGAAACCTCTTTGCGCAAGTCGGCCATGGAAAGACCCGCTGCATGCGCAATTTCGCGGAGTGTGACTTCCGACCACGGTCGTTCGGCTGCGAGCTTCATTGTGGCATCAATAATTTTGCCCTTACTGGTCGAAAGATCGAGCATGGTTAACACCTCCTGATTGCGCAGCTCGCTGCACCCTGTTGCATCAATATGGCCACGATACGAATGCGGCGCCAGATCAGATGTCAAAATAGATGATGCATTGCCGGACAGTGACCGATTAGGCCGGCTTTCTGAACAACGCGATGTTCCGTGCTGGTATCTCGCAGCTCCAGCCAAAGTCCTCAGCGAGTCTCCGCAAGGTGGTCTCTCTGTAGAATACGACATGTGTTGGGTCCTTGCGATAATGCCAGTTTGCAAACCGTGCATCGTCGGTCTGGAA
Organism: Pseudomonadota bacterium; assembly: GCA_039183375.1. Lineage (GTDB taxonomy): Bacteria > Pseudomonadota > Alphaproteobacteria > Rhizobiales > Hyphomicrobiaceae > Tectiglobus. Next base: position 2,189 of record JBCDBQ010000066.1, on the reverse strand, counting down.
CATGGTCATAACGCCGAGCCAACCACCCGGCCTGAGCAAGTTGTTTATCCGCGAAAACTCTGCATGTGGCCGGTGGAAGTGCTCAACCACCTCTGTGCATGTGATGAAGTCATAAGTCACTTCCAGGACTTTTCTGTCAGGCGCGTAGAATGGATCGAATGTTGCCATCGTGTGCCCGGCTTCACACATCATCTGGGCGAGTGCCGGGCCGGGACCGCAGCCGTAGTCGAGACCGCTTAGGCCATCAGGCATGCGCTCCAGCAACGGGCTGGCGAGCCGGTTGAGAAAATCGCGGTATCTGGGGTCTGCCGGGTCGTTCTCATGGGTATCGTAATGGGCTAACTCTTCGTCCCGGCCAGGTCGTTGATCGGGGTCCAAGAAAGTCGCTTCACATCGCATGCATCGGTGGTAACTCCGTCCGTCAATGACGATAAGCGTCGCCGTCTCTCCAGCCAGACATGCCGGGCACTGGATTGATGATTGGCCGCGACGGTTGGCTGTGGCTTCCCTTTCGGTCGCCATCAATCACCCTGCGCTTTTTGCCCATAGTTTTTGAAGCGTGCGAGAACGTCCTGCATTTCGGCATCACCAAGAATCTTCGGCTTACCGAGCGACAGCACCTGGACAAACTGAGTAGCCAGGTTTTCCACTTCGCTGGCTAGTTCTAGCGCAGAAGCCAATGTGTCCCCGATTGCGATCTGGCCATGATTGGCCATCAGGCATGCATCGTGATGGCGCAGCCCTTCACTGACGTAGCCGGCGAGTTCTTCAGTGCCAAACAAGGCGTAAGGGACGCAGGGTATTTCTGTGCCTCCCGCTGCTGCCACCATGTAGTGGAACGCTGGAATGGACTTGTGCTGGCAGGCGAGCACCGTCGCATTGAGCGAATGCGTGTGAACAACAGCAGCGCGATCCTCTCGCTCGATGTAGGCGGCCAGATGGAACCGCCACTCGCTGGACGGTTTGCGCGCCTTGGCCGACACGGAACCATCCCCGTCAACAAACACGATGTCCTTTGGCGTCAAACTGTCATAGGCCATACCGGATGGTGTGATCAGCATGCCGCTTTTCCAGCGGATGGATACGTTTCCGGAGCGCCCGGGAGACAGCCCGTTTTGGCTCATGGCAAGCGCTGTCGCGATGACATCACGGCGAGCTGCAGCTTCCAATGTGCGGGCAGATGGCTTCTTTGCCTTGGGTTTTCGTCCGCCACCCAATCCTGCAGATCTGGCATCGGCCATAACTCGTCCCTTGCATCAACTGTGTTCTCGTGCGAGCCCGTATCACAAGTTTCAGGAACGAGCGAGCACCGAAGTGAAGCTGCCTATTCCATTAACCGTGTTGACCGGCTTTCTTGGGTCGGGAAAGACAACGCTACTGAAGTCGCTGCTGGACAAGCCGAATATGGCCGGTACAGCCGTTATCGTTAATGAGTTCGGTGATGTTGGCCTTGATGATGCTCTGATCGAGGCGGCACAGGAAGAAACTGTGCTGCTTCCGTCAGGCTGCGTTTGCTGTGCTGTACGGGGCGATCTGGTCGAAGCGCTGAACCGTCTATACGAGCAGATGCGCACCGATCAAATTCCATCACTCGATCGCGTTGTCTTGGAGACATCCGGCCTGGCAGACCCGGCGCCTATTGCGCAGACCCTAATGACCGAGGATGAGCTCTTCCGGATCTACCAGCTGGATGGCGTTGTCACGACGGTCGACGCTGAACTGGCACTACAACAGCTCGACGAATACTATGAAACGGCAAAGCAAATTGCTGTTGCGGACCGGATTATCCTGACCAAAACAGACCGGGCGAGCGAGACCCTGGCACAAGCCGTCGAAGCGAAAGTCAAAGAACTCAATCCGGCGGCGAAGATTACCAAAGTCGTCTCCGGCCAGTGCGAAACTGATTTGCTCACGCGTGTTGCTGCCTTCGAGCCGGTCGCAACTCAACAACACGCTGAAGCGTGGCTTGGCAGCGAGCACTATCATCCCGCTCATGACTGCCAAGGCCATGACTGCACGCATGCCGATCATCACGACCATGGGCATGGGCATAGGCATGACCACGGGCATGACAACGAGCATGATCATGCGCACGACCATCAACATACGCAGGGCATCCGGGCTTTCTCGCTGACCTTCGACACGCCACTTGATGGCCAGAAACTGTCATTTGCGATGGAGCTTCTGCG
>JBCDBQ010000065.1:0-19301 GCA_039183375.1 Pseudomonadota bacterium | reverse complement strand
GTTTCTAAATCAAGATTAGCCATTTCAACAATCCCTAGTCCATTGGCACAGCGGCTCTGAAGTGCTGCGGAAAGCGTTTCTAGAGAACTCATAGAGCGGGCCACGCAACCAAAACTGACAAAAATCAATCAGATGTTTGGTTCTCGCAGGGTCAGGCACACCTACCTTGGAAAAGCACTGCCCATCGCTTTGGAGTCTTCCAATGGGTACCTATGTCCAACCGATGCCCTCGAAGTATCCACACTTAATCCTGTATGTGCACGATCGGTTGCGAATCCAATTGCTTGTTGGGCCTGGCACCTCGCTGCGGGAAGTCGAGCACCTCTACAAAAAACGCAGTATACAGGCCGAAACTCAACAAACCATGGGCGGCGGTCATTCCTGCTATTAGGCGCCACCTGCCTTCGATTATAACGTCGCCATATCCCACGGTCGTAAACGAGACGATCGAAAAGTAGAGTGCCTCTTCAAAGGTCGCAAAAAGGTCGATCTGGATATAGAGCACCGCCCATGCCCAGATTGAAGCCGTCATAATAAACAAGATCCAGAGTGAGGTCACACAGAGCTCGGTTGTAATGCGGATCCATGACCTTCTGGGGGCGCTACTTGTTGGCAGCCAGTTAAGGGACCTGACAGCTATGCCTAAGCACGCCGCAGCCGCAGCCAATGAAACAACTATCATTGCAAAACTAATGAACAGCGCCAACGACACGATTTCACCTCTTGCTGTAAAAACTTAGGAAATCGCTCCCAGACAGGATTCTACATCCCCACCCAGGGACGCTTAGGGTCACCTCACGCCCGCAAAATTGAGGAATATCAATCGATCCAAAAGCCGACGCGATATGTGTTCCGCCACTTGTCGAGCCACGTGCGTAACCCTTGTGCCCTTGGCCCGGATACCGGAACCGAGAGTCCACATTAGGAACGTGTCGCATATGTTGGAAGTTCAAAGCTTATCTGTCGCCGTGAACGGCAAACTCGTCGTGCGGGATGTTTCACTGACACTGCCTGATGGTCAGCTCCATCTTTTGCTTGGTCCCAACGGTAGTGGGAAATCCAGCTTGCTTTCCACCATCATGGGACTGCCGCCTTTCGAAATTGTTGAAGGCGATATCCTCTTGGATGGTTCTTCAATTATCAAACTCGATATTGCTGATCGCGCGAGACTGGGAATTGGGATCGCTTTTCAGCGCCCTCCCAGACTGGATGGCGTGAGCATCCGGCAATTGGCCCGATCAGTTGGGGCCGCTGATGATCTAGCAGAAGCCGCCAACGCGCTTGATCTGGACGAGTTCCTGGATCGCGACATGCAGGTCGGCTTCTCTGGTGGTGAGGTCAAGCGTGCAGAAGTCCTTAAGTTGAGGTTGCAAAACCCTGCCCTGATGCTTTTCGACGAGCCTGAAAGCGGGGTCGATCTGGAACATGTAAAGGATGTGGGTCGGGCCATCGAAGCGCTTGTGCGGTCTGATAACGAACGATCTGCCCTTGTGATCACTCATACTGGATTGATCTTGAACCATGTTGCCGCGGATCGAGCCCATGTGATGACTGAGGGACGACTGACTTACTCCGGTCCGGCAAATGCGGTTTTCGATCACGTCCAGGCTTACGGCTACGGCGCAGTTCCGGAGAGTTTTTGATATGGCGTCCAAACTCACAAATGAAGAGCTCGTGATCCTCCACGACGTTGGTTACGGTGATGATGTGCACCGCGCCGCAACTGCAGTGATCCGCGACGGCAATAGCTTGCTCGCACAAAGCCGAGATCCGGACGTTATCATCATGCCACTTGCTGACGCGCTGCGAGAGATTGAATTCGTACAAGACCTGATGTTTGGGCTGGTCGCTCCCGATGCCAACGATGACATTGCGATGGTCGCAGAACATATGCACGACCCGCTAGGGCATTTCATCTGGGTCAAGCCAGGGGCAAAGGTTCGGCTACCAGTTCAGACGTTCAGTCTGGTGGAGACGCCGCAATCGCGCCAGTTTACGCATGATGTGACCTTAATCGACGAAGGCGCAGAGGTGGAATTGATCTCCGGTTCAGCAGTGCCACGTCGGGTCCATCGCGGACATCACATTTCGATCGACGAAATCTACCTTCGCCCAAACGCGAAGTGCCGGACCGTTTCGATCGACCATTGGGGCGAGGCGATGGAAACACATTCCTATGGATACACGCGGTTGGAAGAAGGTGCCTACTCGCAATCTACGACCATCAAACTTTCTCCTGTGGGTCAGGACACCTCCAGGTGTGAGACGGTCCTGCACGATGCATCCACTGCCATCAGCCAGACTCTGATTTTCGCCCCAGAGGGCACTGAGCGCGTGCTGGAAACCGAAACCCGGTTGTTAGGAGGAGGCGCAAAGTCTGAAGACGTAACGCGGATGGTCGCCGCTGGTGGACGGATCGTGAACGATGCCAAACTTATTGGCGAGGCATCTGGCGCAACGGGCTTTCTAGGCTGTGATGGCCTCAAGCTAACTGAAATCGGCGAAATTTCAGCCACTCCTGCACTGGTCGCTCAGGCCGAGAATGCTCATTTGAGCCACGAAGCCTCGGTCGGGATGATAGATAGCGAAAAACTCAACTATCTTATGGCCATGGGCATCGACGAAGATGCGTCGCGCGATCTGATCATTCAGGGGTTCCTGTCGCTTTCTGACAGCAGCTTACCAATGGGGTTGCGGGCAAAGATTGTTGAACTGATCTCGCAAGCGAAATCTGGCGGAATGTAGCGGAGAGACCCCATCACTACGCGCTCCTGCTCAAAGAACCCGGCTGGCTGATGGGTAAGTCATAACAAACGAAGGAGAACGATATGGTCCGAAACATCATGCTTCCCATCGATCTTGCCAATACAGATGCCCTGACGAAGTCGCTTGATATAGCTGTCCAGATTGCTGGCGCCTCGGATGCAAAGATAACAATGGTCGGGGTTACCAGTTCTGCACCAACGCAGACAGCTGGAAGCCCGAAAGAATTTAAGGATAAACTCGAGACATTCGGCAGGGAATTCGGGGATGCTCATTCTTTGCAAATAGACACGCTCGCACTCACCAGCGTAGACGTGCCCACCGAACTCGGAGGACGTCTTCTACACGCTGCTGATGACCTAAGTGCAGACCTAATCGTGATGGCTTCTCACGTACCTGGCTTCATCGAACATATCTTCGCTTCGAATGCTGGCTATATTGCCAGTCATGCCAAGTGTTCTGTGTATGTCGTCAGATAAAGGAAACAGCGCAGTCCGCGACGATTCACTTTGTCAAGGGATTAGAACCGCAGCTCCGCTCAACCGCCCATGGCGAAGGTCGTCAACCGCGTGATTTGCGTCCTCGAGTGGATATTGTGTAGTTTCACAAGTGACGCCAGCAGCTCTAGCCAGTGGGAAGAAATCCAACCCATCTTTCCTCGTCAAATTGGCAACGGAAGAAATTCGACGCTCATGCCACAGGTCGGCGTAGGGAAAGCTTGGAATGTCGCTCATATGGATGCCGCCGCACACAACGTGTCCACCTTTCCGAACGCATTGCAAAGCCCTCGGCACCAGGTTGCCGACAGGCGCAAAGATGAGAGCTGCATCTAGTTCCTTCGGAGGCTTTTGATCAGAGCTTCCCGCCCAGGAAGCTCCCATATCGCGCGCAAATTGCATTGCCATATCATCACCCGGTCGGACAAAGGCGAGAACCTCTTGTCCGTGGTGCAAGGCAATCTGACACACAATATGCGCGGCGGCACCGAAACCATAAAGTCCAAGCACTTCAGCTTCGGCCGCGAACGACCAGGTTCTATACCCGATAAGCCCAGCACACATCAGCGGCGCCAAATGTACAGGGTTACTAGTATCCTCAAGAGGGAATGCGAAGTCCGCATCAACAACGCAATGGGTCGCGAAACCACCATCCCGCGTATAGCCGGTAAACTGCGCGGTGTCGCAGAGGTTTTCGCGCCCATGCTCGCAGTAATCACACTTCCCACACGTATAACCAAGCCAGGGGATACCAATGCGCTGCCCAATAGAGAGCTCAAGTTCCGCAGCGCCTCCCAAAGCGCAAACTCGACCAACAACCTCATGACCCGGAACGATCGGATAGCGGATGCCTGGCAATTCGTTGTCAATCAAATGCAAGTCAGTGCGACAGACGCCGCAGGCTTCGACTTCAATCATGACCTGGTTGCTATGTACCCCAGGAGTGTCGCGGTCTATGCGGACAAGAGGCGTTGACGGCGCTTGAAGCTGCATTGCGTAGAAGGACGTTTTCATGCTCCAATCGTAACTACCCCCTGGAAATAGCGCATTGACCTTTCGCAAGTCTTGGCAGTGAAACCTAGCTATTTGGGAGCCAGCATGCGCCTGAACGCAGACTTCAACACCTGACGAAATGGAATAGTTGAAATGTCACAATGTGGCAAAAGAGCTTGGTGAAATAAAATGGTGCTTGGTCAAGAACATCCCCTTCGACCTTTGTTCGACCCTAGGTCTATTGCGGTTTTCGGCGCTTCAGAGAGACCCGATAGTGTCGGCCAGAAGGTTTTTTCAAGGCTTGTTAACTCAGGGTTCGCTGGAGATATCCATGCAGTTAACCCCAAATATGATCACGTCTTTGGTGCACCCTGCTCGCCAAGCTTGATTGATCATCCCCCCATTGATCTAGCGATTTTCTGCACACGACCGCATCGGTACGCGCGCATTTTGAAGTCGTGCAAGGATCATGGAATTGCGAACGCAATTATCTTGAGTTTGGGCGATGAAATATTCGGCCCTTCTAGGGAGCTGTTGGAAGGCATCCGAATTTTGGGGCCCGACTCCATCGGCATTCTTCGACCATGGTCAAAGCTTCAATTGGGGCTTCTTCCCGGCAACGCTCGGAAAGGGCCGCTGGCGGTCGTGTCGCAGTCTTCCTCGCTCTGCGCTGCGATTTCCGACTCTGCAATGCCCAACCATTTGGGTCTGTCCGCCTTGATTTCATTGGGGAGCGAAGCAGACGTCTCCATTGAGGAAACGATTGAGTTTCTGGCTGACGACGATGTGACTAAGGCCATTCTGATCCATATTGATCGCATCAACAGTGGGCCAAGGCTCTATTCTGCGTTGCGCTATGCTACATGGAGAAAACCGGTTGTTGTGTTGACCGGCGGCTCTGTTCAACGAACCCAAGGTGGTTCGGAGGACACCGTATTCGACGCAATGCTTTGTCGCGCTGGTGCCGTCAGAGCTTCTACATTTGGAGAGCTCTTTGCAGCGGCTGAAATCCTATCATCGGGCGCACGGGTGAATGGACAACGACTTGCAATTATCAGCAATAGTATGGGCGCGGCACAGCTTGCTGAAGATCGAGCATCCCAACTGGATCTGGATGTGACCCGCACGCGGGTTTGTGCCGCAAATGGATCGTCGTATCACAGGCTTAACCGCGACCGTAGTGGACATTTGTCTTTTGTCGCAGAAGTAGAGAGTTCCATTGAAGCAGACGATGTGGACGGTGTCGTCACAGTCTTGGCTCCAACGCCATTTGCTGAGATAGAACATGTGGCTTCGAAGCTCACTTCAATTCCCCGGCGAGGCCAGTCGAAACCAATCCTAGCCTGCTGCATGGGGCGAACATCAACCGAGGATGCGAGGACTGCGCTGTCGTCAGCGGGGTTTCCCGACTTCAGTTTGCCCGAAAGAGCTGTGGAAGCATTCGCTGTCCTTGCGACGCATAAAAAGCGCTATGATTTGGCACTGGAAGTGCCTGGGCCTAGAGCAGTTTCAAGTCGCAGTCTTCGGAGACTGAAGGCGATCACCGATGATCATGAAGGTTGGCTTCTAAAACAGCAGGTTCGCGACCTTTTGGCAGAACTCGGACTCAAATTTGATGTTCAGGGTGAGTCCGAGAAAATAGACTTTTCGGCTTCAGTAGGTGTCTTTGTTTCGGAAGATGCCAGCTTCGGTGCAAACATAAGAATTGAACCGGTGGTTCATGAGACCGTTATTGACTGGCGAGATCGAACGGCCGTGGAGCTACTCCCGCTTACATCCGTCTTGGCAGAGCGGCTCATAGAGAGCTCTAAAGTCTCGTCCACTTTTAGAGACCCGGGACGAGGACAAGATCTGGTGAAACTGCTTCTCAGAATTTCTGACATGGTTTGCGTCCTGCCTTCAATCGCGGAGATCCGACTTCTGATGGCTGAGAGCACGTCGGGGCATACAACCGTTATCGAGGCATCCGTCAAGGTAACGCCATCCGCGCGTCGTCAAGCCAAACTAACGTTTGCACCCTACCCTTCCCATCTGGACAACTTCGTAACACTCCGGGATGGATCAAGATTACACATTCGACCCATCAGGCCCGAAGACGCAGAACAGGAAGGGGCATTTGTTCGCCAGCTGTCCAACAAGTCGCGCCGATTTCGATTTTTTGGAGCAATGAAGGCGTTATCAGACGAACAACTGGTACGGTTCACTCAGCTCGATTTCAGTAGGGAACTCGCTTTGGTTGCGCTGTGCAAAGACCAAGCTGTTGAGAGGCAAATCGCCGTAGCGCGTTACTGTAAACTGCCTGGCGGGACATCTGCCGAGTTCGCTATCGTTGTAGATGATAACTTCCAGCGGAAAGGCATTGCCAGAATCCTCATGGAGCAATTGACTTTTGCAGCACAGCAAAGCGGGGTTATCCGTTTTTGTGGAACGGTTTTGAAAAGCAACAAGGCGATGCGCGGCCTGGCCCTGTCGCTGGGATTGCAGGAAACCAACGATGAGACAGACGACGAAATCGTGCGCTATGAAATATCGCTAAACCAGTCCGCCTAACTGAATGATGGTCCTCTTTGCTATTTTGAGTTTCGAAACACTGATCTAGGGGCCTCTTGGTTTCGCGTCTTGTCGACCAACATAAATCTATAAAGAAGCCTTGTTTCAGACTTTCAATCAAGTTGCGAACGCTAATTTGCTTCTAGAGGTGGAGATTCTGGGAACGAGATGGCAGTCACATCCGCAAGGTAGAATGGGAAATAGTCTTTTGTTCCAAACGCGTTGCCCGCTTCGACATGTGTTGCAAGCCGAAAGCCTTGCACCTCTTTAAAATCGGATAACATTCCACCAAATGGTTGTTCTTGAAAGCGCCCTTCAGGATTAGCGTTTGACCACCGCGAGAAGGAGACTTCGACAGGTTGGCCATCTTCCGCAACTCGCAGATCAACTGCTTGAACCAGCCCCTCTTTTCGAACGATAACGCGGCTCGTATCTTCAGAAATGGGTTGCCAGGATACATTTGGACCGGGGAGTAGCGACGCCGGACTCCAAAAAACCGCTTCGGCTACATGTCGGCCAAATGCTGATCTGGCGTGGTCCGCTGTTCCGCCGGATCGTGCGACCGGCATCATGTTGGTCAGCCAAAATCTCGTCCAAGACCCACTGTCTGAGCCCGATATACTTAGATGGCCCGATTGCGCGGTCATCTTCCAGACAAAGCCTTCATGCGCAGCCAAAACCTGCTTTGCGCGCATTTGCATGTATTTTGGATGGGATTTGTCCCCCAAACTGAACGTTCCTGTCATTTCCAGTTGTACGACCGTCCGAAGCGGCGTTCCCTCTTGGATGGAAAACAGAAAGTATCGCTTGGCTGCATCTGGAAGGTCAGCAATAAGTTCAGATCGAAAGACGGGTGGATTATGCGGTTGCAGTGCAATTAGCCGCGTCATTTCAGCGTGATCGCTCCAATGGTCGAACGTGCGAAGCGCGATCAGCGCCGTGAGACCAGCGACAAGCAATCCAATTAAGAGAGTGCCAATCATACGCAAGACAATCCCCGGTCAGTTTTGCCGAATGCTGGCAAGATAATTTGCGAGGGCGAGGAGGTCAGCCGGGATCGGTGTTGCGGCGTCGTCATCACCGACAATGACCGTTGGTCCCATATCGCCATCACCAAAGACTGGCATCGGATTGGAGTAGTGTTCTCTGCGATAGTACCCGTCTATCACTGACATAACCTGGTCACGCGGGAAGGCGCCGCCGTTTTGCTTCGAGAATTGCGTGAGATCAGGCGGTATCACGCCCAATCCAAAGGTTTCGGACCCCATTTCTCTGCCGTCCGCTCCATGGCATGCAGCGCATTGTTGGGCGAACAGCGATTTGCCTCTGGTCACATCAATGCGCGGCTGCTCGTAATTCTGACATGCTGGCGATGAACATGAGAAATCCCAAATTCAATGGGGCTTTCATCGAGCCGCCACCTCAGCAGCGCACCCGCGACAGAGTTGCGTTTGCGGTACTACTTCGAGCCTTGCTTCAGAGATCGGTTCATCGCACACCGCGCAGATGCCGAAGCTACCATCATCGCAGCGCTTCAGCGCCGCGCGTAACATTCGAGTCTCTTGCTGAGCTGCAAACCCAAGCGTCTCCAGAACTTCATCGTCCTCTAAATCGATCGCTTGGTCGCTTAGGTCGCGTGGTTTTGGCTGATCAAGTTCTGTTTCAATCTCGCCCATGCGAACGCCAAGCTCGTCGAGTCTCTGCAAGATTTTCTGTCTGAAATGGTCCACTTTACTCATTGCATAAGCCCTTCCCTACAACTTGCAGGTCGAAATGCCGAAGATGCGATAAAGCGGGCAAAATTGAATAAAGGAGGTCACGATCAAAACCGCCCCAACAGCCATTGCCAGAACAACTAAAACTGTGGATCCCCATATCTGAGGCAGGTTAGCCAAAGGTGCTATCACAAGAAAAAGACCGACAAAGAACCGTAAAAAGCGGTCAATACTGCCTAAGTTGCGTGTCATATTCGCCTCCTTCGCTGCGTTGAGTGTGACTTTGCACCAGCGTCGCGTTCAGGATTTGCGATATGTCAATTTTTCAGACATCTCATCTCAGCAGGTAGTATGAGCCGAGGCTGGCCAAGAAAACTATCAAGACTAGCACCGAGTCTGCGCCGACGGGGCCCAAACGCGGTTTGCGGCGTACAATGAGGCCAGTCAGAAAAATCGATGTTACGACAATTCCAAATCCTAGAGAGGCATAAACGGTTTGGGATGGGTCGCGGAGGATCGGCCCTGAGCGAAAAAGGATGTCAGCAGGAAAGACGAGGACCAACATAATCAGATTGCTGCCAAAAATGTTGGAAATTGCGAGCGTGTAGGCCCCCAGACGCACTGCGGCGATGCTCGTGGTCAGCTCCGGCAAAGATGTAGCTGCCGCAAGTAAGGTGACGCCAATAAAGCTGGTGCCTAAGCCAGACTGTTGAGCAATCGACTCTGCGCTTACGACCAAGCCGAGGCCGAAGGCCAGGATCATGCCAGAATACAAGATGGCCTTCAGAAGCAGATTTGATGTCGTTGCACGAGGATTAACCCTGTTTGGAATGCGTCCATCCTCTTCTGAATCCGGAAGATCGACAGGTATCCAATCGCCAGACTGGTCGTATTTACGAAGGAGCCAGATACTGCCCACGTAGAAAACTGCAATGGTCAGGCTACCAACGCCAACCCCGCCGAACGACCACGGCTCACCGTTAATCAGGACAACAATCGTCAACCCCAACATGAAGTTCAGAAGCGTTGCCTCAAGCGCATGGTTTGCCTTGCGTGGATAATTTGTGATGGCGCCCCGCGCCCAGAAATCTGCCATGGCCAGAATGGCTGTCTGGAAAGCGATCCCCCCGAAGAGGTTGTTAAGGACGAGCTCACGTGCCTGACTCACGGCGGCACTTAAAGTGGTTGCTATCTCAGGCAGGGATGTTGCCGTTGAGAGTGCCATGAGCCCGACCAATGACTTTTCCCAGCGAAACCGATCAGACAATGCGTCAGCCACATAGGCGAGCCCCGACCCCGCGCGCCAAACAGCAAAAGCAGACACAAGGAAAAGAGCAAGCGCCTCGATCAAACCAGGGTTTTCAAACATGGCGATGTCTCATCTTTTTTGGTGCGCGAAACCGACGGACATCAGCGGGAGAGCCAGAAACTATGAAGTAAAGGCTATTGCTCAAGCGCACGGTCCTATGTTGCTCAACAGGACGCTATACGCTCGGATTAGGCGCAGATTGATTTTGCTCAACGCTGTGCCACGTCGTTCGGGTCGTGTTACTGCGATCAAAGTCAAACCCGAAAAGGGCTGCGCTCTCGGTTTTGGTGGCGTTCCTCGCTGTTGAAGCGATCACCCGCCTTCCCTTCAAAATCGGTGCATCCAAGTGCCGATAGTCGATAGGCGCTTGGGAACATCTGGATTTGAAGCGTTCGCTATAGGCCGTACGGTTGCCGCAATTAGTTTCTTTATCGCCAGCCTGCTTTGATGCGTCTCTTGAGCAAAATCAATCCTCGCCCGTCGTCTGGGCTTAGCATGCTCGAAAAGGCTCACGTCGATGTTCAAGAACAGCACCACCGTCCTGAAAGCGTTCGATATAGAGATCAACCTCGCCAGTAGTTGGTTTTTGATTGCGGCGCTCATCACCTGGAGCCTGGCCGATCAGGTGTTTCCCCAGCAAATCCCGGGTCTTTCAACGCTCCAGTATGTGACGCTCGGCTTCGTCGCGATGTTGCTCTTCTTCGTATCGCTGCTCCTGCACGAATTGGCGCACGCACTTATTGCAAAAAGCTTTGGGCTCAAAGTTCCAAGGATCACTCTGTTTCTGTTTGGCGGCGTCGCTGAACTAGGCGACGAACCTGATACCGCAGGCCACGAGTTCTGGATTGCGATAGCCGGTCCGGCGATGAGTTTGGCGCTGGCGAGTGCATTCTGGGTATCCTCCGGCATCGTCCTTCTGATCAGCGCAGATTTGTCAAAGCTTCATACTGTGTTGACTTACTTGGCGACGATCAATCTTGTTCTGGCTGTGTTCAACATGCTCCCCGCCTTCCCTCTTGATGGCGGTCGGGTTCTAAGAGCGGCGATTTGGTCGCGCACCGGGGATATCTTAAAAGCAACAAAGACCTCGACCAAGTTTGGCGAATACCTCGGCTTCGGACTGATAGCTCTAGGGCTGTTGGCACTTTTCCAAGGGGTTTCCTTAGGCGGTGCGTGGCAAATCATGATCGGTCTCTTCATCGTCGTTGCCGCGAAAAGTTCCCTTGAAAACCTTCGGACCAAGACCCTGCTTGGCAACCAGAGAGTCGCGGACGTGATGTCAGCCAATACTGTTACCGCCGGTCCCGATCTCTCGCTGACTGATTTGGTGAACCGCATCATGCTGCCTCACCGCGTCAGTTTCGTTCCGGTCATCGAGGACGGTGTTCTGCTCGGCCAAATCGATACCAAGGTCCTGTCGATGATCGACCGCGAGAACTGGTCGAATACTCAGATTGGTGACGTATTTGTTGGGCTTGAAACCACTCGGGTCATCTCACCGCGAGACAACGCGGCGGACATACTCAAGCAGATGACGGAGACCGGAGAACGAAAACTGATCGTCGCAGAAGGGCGACGTCTGGTTGGTGTTGTGACCCTGTCCGACCTTATGCGGCTTCTACATCTTCTGGTCAGCTTGAAGGAAAAGCCTGAAGTGACCGTCTGAGGTTTGCTCACACAAAAATCACGTCTTCCAAATGGGTCTCAATCTGATCCACGGGCAGGTTTGTGAGGTCTTTGTCGATCTCTTTGAGAATTACATCCTCAATCTCAATCTGTCGCACCTTGCGAAGAAGGCCGAGCATATGCGGACCCGCAAAGATGACCAGACGGTCGTACCTCTCTTCAGCCAGAGCCTCCATCAGGACCGTACAGACCTGCTTGGCAAAGGCAATGTCCGCCTGGTCCTGAGTACTCGCGCGATCCATTGCATTCGTCGCAGGGCCAGCGATGCTGTGGCCGGTCCCTGGTTTGTCGGAGTGCTCCGTAGCTTCTTCTGCTTTCAAATGCTTGCCGGGAACAGGATGCACGCCCTGCCCCGCCCCACTATGCTCCAAAATCCGTGCCTGCCGCGCATTGGCGACAAGGATCCAAGTTCGTGTCGGCTTCATGACGTACCTTTCTGCTTTTCCGTCGTCTTTGCACGGTTCAGAACGCAAAAAATTGAGGAATATCAAAACGGCTTGCTCTCACAAAGCAACGTTTGGCAGAGTTGGATCATGGAATACCAGTTGGCCGATACGAAGCAAAATGGATTGCTCTTTGACGCGCTGATGGAAGCAGCCGTTGATGCGATCATCGTGTCGGACGCCAAAGGAACCATGGTTCGCGCGAACAAGGCAGCCTCGCAGCTATTCGGCCACGAGATAGACGAGATGGTCGGACAGAGCGTCAATATGTTGATGCCGGAGGCCTTGGCAGCGCTTCACGATGGCTTCATGACACACCACATTGAGACCGGTGAAAAACGTATTATCGGTATTGGCCGCGATGTCGAAGGCTTACGGCAAGATGGTTCTGTTTTCCCGCTGCACCTTTCAGTTGGTCATACACAAATGGCAGGAGAGCGGCTCTTCATTGGAATTTTGCACGACCTTACAGAAAGGCGAATTGCACAAGAAGCGTTGGCGCGTTCCCAACGGTTGGATGCGATCGGCCAGCTCACGGGCGGGATTGCGCATGACTTCAATAACCTTCTCACCGTCGTCATTGGTAATCTGGAACTGCTGGAAATGCGCGGAGCGGATGAGCGGCAATTGCGATTGATCCGCGACTCTCTTGAATCGGCTGAGATGGGAGCAGACCTCACCAGCCGTCTCCTTGTATTCGCCAAGAAGGGTAATTTGAAGCCGGTGCAAGTGGACCTTCGCACGCTCTGTGAAGACGCATTGGCGATCCTGCAGCGTACGATCGGGGAAATCTACGAGATCAAAACGGACTTTCCAGAAGAGGTGAGCGATGTCTTTATCGATCCGGTGCAATTGCAATCGGCTTTGATCAATCTTGCGCTCAACGCGCGCGACGCGATGCCTAGAGGGGGCGAGTTCCTTATCTCCGTGGCTGATGTAATCATCGATGACACATATATGGCGCAAGAGACCGACATCGAACCCGGTGAGTACGTCCGGCTTTTCGTGAGTGACGACGGCGAAGGCATGGGGCTGGAAGCACAAAAACGCGCGTTTGAGCCATTCTTCACCACAAAATCTGAAACCGGTGGGTCAGGATTGGGTCTTGCCATGGTCTATGGCTTTGTGCGGCAGTCCGGGGGCCACATCACGCTTTACAGTGAACAGGGCCACGGGACGAGCTTTGGTCTGTATTTCCCTGTTCTCGCGTCCGATGACGACAAGATCACTGCCCCCGCTAGCTCAAAGCCACAACTTGCTAAGGGCTCAGGGCAGACCGTACTCGTCGTCGAAGACAACCCAAAGGTGCGGCGTCTGTCGGTCGAACGGATCCGCGACCTTGGATATGAAACGCTGGAAGCTGCCAACGGAGACATCGCCTTAGATCTTCTGAAAGGCGGGGCGCGGGTCGATCTTGTCTTTTCAGATCTCGTAATGCCCGGCGCATTGAATGGCTATGATCTGGCCACCAAAGTCGATGAGCAGTTTCCGGCTATCAAGGTTCTGCTGACGTCGGGATATGCCAGCGATGTTGTCACAGGACGTCTTGGCGGCTCGCGCGACTACGACGTTTTGCATAAACCTTATCGCCAGGTAGAACTGGCCCGCCGTCTTCAGGCGCTTTTTGATCCTGCCTCTTCAGGCTGACACCGTTCCACATTGCTGGCCAGCATGTAACCGACACCGCGCACTGTCTTGATCAACTTCGGGGAAGCTGGGTTGCGCTCGATCTTTTTGCGCAAGCGTGCCACCTGATTGTCGATCGTGCGATCCAGAGGGGACCATTCCACCCCGCCAATGAGATCCATCAACTGGTTTCTGGACAAGGCTCGGTTAGGACGTTCCAGAAAGATCTTCAACAAAGCCATGTCGGCCGTCGTCGTGCCGCACTCATTGCCGTTGCGATCCAGCACCTCCATGCGATCCGGAACGATTGTCAGGCCATCCAACAGAAACACTTGCCCATCAAAAGTCGGCTCTTCTTGCTGATCTCCGATCACAGCATAGCGCCGGGCAACAGCGTGGATCCTCGCCAGAACCTCCCGGACATGAAACGGCTTGGTAATGTAGTCATCGGCGCCGATCTCTAGTCCCAAGACGCGATCAATGACGTCGTCTTTCCCGGTGACCATAATCACCGGAACCTTGGAGACGGCACGGATGCGACGCAGCACGTCCATACCGTTGTCTCGACCAAGCTGGATATCGAGCGTTACCAAATCCAGTTTTTTGGTCTCGACGTTCATGAGGGCGATTTCAGCGTCTGCAGCCTCAACAACAGCAAATCCATCGTCCTCAAGGACGTTCCGTAAAACGCGGCGGACCTTCTCGTCGTCTTCGACAACGAGGGCTGTCGGTTGATCAGGCATATTTCCACCCAGGTAAACGCTGCAGCTTGCTCCAGCCCGTATCGGCGCCCGAGCGTCGTTGATACAAAACGTTACAAAATGCTGCAGTGCCAAGATAACCGCGATTACATGCAAGGTCCATGCAGGTCTCAAATTGATAAGGGAGACCGCCATGTACGTCACAATCTCACAAGAAACCGCGTACCAACTTGTCCCTGCAACGTTTTCAGAGCGCAAAACACCACTGAAGAGCCTCAAGACCGGCGCGTATCTCTATTTCGAAGGGGATGACGTCACCCACCTGTTCATCATCGAATCTGGTGTGGTTCGACTGACCCGGGTTCTTGAAGACGGACGCCGTCAAGTCATCGCCTTTGGCTATCCCGGCGACATCATCGGCTTTCCTGCCTGCGGCGCACACCATACGGACTGCGATGCGTTGAACGATACAAAACTCCGCTCGATCCCACGCAAAGCGCTTGATGACAGCAGCTTTGATTCTGACTTGCACAAAGCTCTGGTCCAGGCAGCGCTGCAAGAAATCAGCGCGATGCAAGACCATTTCATGATGCTGGGTCGAAAGTGTGCGCCGGAAAAAGTCGCGTCTTTCCTGAATGTGCTGCTCGAACGAATCGGCGACACGTCGATGGAACCTCCAGTCATCGACCTGCCCATGAGCCGGTCCGACATCGCGGACTTCCTTGGACTTACAACTGAAACCGTTTGCCGTTGCCTGACTGCATTACGCAAAGCCGGGATCATTCGTATCGACGGCATCAGCAAGGTCGCGATTCTGGACAAATCCGCTCTGTCGCAAAGAGCTGACGGGCACTTGAACTGACCCTTCGGACCCCTACCTGTCCATAAACTCTCCGCGTGCTTCAACAGCAATGTTGTAGCGCGTTTCAAGGTCCGAAATTAGCGCCAGAGCGACACGTTTGTCTTCTTCATCTGATTCAGTTCGGGCGTATCTGCGTTTCGCAGCCTGCAGCAGCTTTTTCAGTTTGAACTCCTCAGGAAGAGCGCCCGCTTCTGTCATGATCCGAACTGCAACCGATGTAGCCATATCGGCAACAGCTTCGGACGAACGGGTTGGTAAAGGTCTGCCTTCACCTTCGAGGACATTCGACTGGCCTTCAGTAATCGCCTTATGAATTTGCCGTTCGACAAGAAGATCGAACTCACGAGCCATCTTTTCCCCCCTCAACTCGCAGTCTTCTCGCGCTATCCACGACCAAACCAGAGCCGGGATTTTCAAGTATCGCTGCGAAGGCCAACCGTGTCATCGCACCGAGTCTGAACAAGACAAGCGTATAAATTGCGCCCCAGCCCACGAATGCGGTGAAGTCTTGCAAGACGATCGCACGCATCGCTACTATTCAGCGCCCAATACATTCTTGTCGCCTTGCGTCGCACCTAGCACCGTTGTACTGCGCACCGCCTCAAAGACATGCCTATCTCTATCAAGTGTGCAAACCAGAGTTTCGCCAGCAGCAATAGTGTCACCTCTCGCCTCTGTCACTACCAGCTCCGACGACGCTGGAAACGAACGTGCGAGGGTCGTTGCGGCGAAGGGAAGAGCTAAAGGTCTCATCGATCTTCCCCTGAACGAGGCGAAGTTAAATCTCGTTGAAAAATAACGCACTGAACGTTTTTCCAATTGACGCGGATCAATTCTGGCCAGAGCGAACCTGCTAACCCGAGGCTGGAAACTCGGCATTCAAACCCAAGAAAGGAGAGCTGAAATGTCCCGACAAACCCTTCCCAGCATCTTTAGCCGTTCGACCCCGTTCCTTCGGTCTTTTCAGGACGAACTTGCCCACATGCTTGACCTCACACGCCAGAGCACAACTGCCAAAGGCGAAGACCAAGCATTCTTTGCGGATTTCGCAACGATGCCTGCTTTGGATGTCGCCGAAACCGAAACAGCGCTCGAAGTCTCCGTCGAGATTCCAGGCGTCGCAGAAGACGATCTCGACGTTACGGTTCAAGGGGATGTGTTGATCATCAAGGGCGAAAAAAGCTCTGACAGCGAAGACAAGCAAAAGGACTTTCACGTCGTTGAACGGCGCTACGGAAGCTTCAGACGACAAGTGCCTCTCGGATTTGTTCCCGAACCCGGCGCAGTTTCCGCATCCTTCGACAACGGCGTTCTCAAATTAAGCGTCGAAAAGCCCGCTAATGTCCAGGGCGGCGTGCAAAAAGTCGAGATCAGCAAGGCCTGACCTAAAGGTGTTCCGGATCAACGGTGATCCGGAACCCATCCTTGGAGAACCCGCATGACAATCAAAACAATTCTAGCTTGCCTCACAACCAAAGAGCATTCCCCTGCACTTCTTCGGGCAGCAGTTCCACTTGCCCGGCGCAATGGCGCCCATCTTGTCGGGTTGCATACGCTTGAAGCTTTGGAAGTATATCCCGGCATCGCAATGCACATTACCACAGAAGTGTCAGGTGCATTCAATGCGACGCAAAAAGCAGAGGCTGAGGCGATCAAATCGATTTTTGAAGACCATACATCAAACGAAGATTTCGTCAGCGAATATCGTCTTGTCCAGGCGCAATCGAAAATGGCATCAGACCGAATGGTTGAAAGCGCGCGTGCCGCAGATCTTGTCATCATGGCCCATGGAGACCGTGAGGTTGACCGCTACGATCAGCGACACGCACAAAGTGCGGTCATCAAGCAGTCCGGCCGTCCAGTCATTGTTGTTCCCAATGACTTCGATGGCCCCGCAATCGGATCCAAGATTCTCATTGGGTGGAGCGACACACGCGAAGCAGCCCGCGCAGCCCATGATGTCCTGCCCCTTGCCGCTCAAGGGGCCGAAATCACGCTTTTGCGCGTCAAGACCGCCGCATCTGACGAGCTCAAAGATGCTGACCTTCTCGATCTGTCAACGTCACTCGCCAGGCACGGTCATAAGGTCGATGTACGCCACACGGAAACCGCGGGGACAGGGATACCCGATGTCTTGTTGAAGACAGCTTTTGAGACGGGAGCGGATCTGATCGCCACCGGCGCGTATGGTCACTCCACAGCCTATGATTTCGTTGTGGGTGCAACAACATCAGCGCTTCTGAAGTCGGCTGAAACGCCTGTCTTGTTTAGCAAGTAGACTGATTCACTAGTGCGGCTCTCGCGGCGACCTAACCTTTGCCTGAACACGGGCGAGGGTCTTTTCGATTGTGCCCTCTGTTGAAACGACCGTCCAACTGACCTCTTCAAAAGAAACCTGTTTCTGCTGAGAAACGACTGCCGCATTAGCATCCGAGGCATCGTTTTGGCGCTCTGCAACGCGAGAGAGTCTTTCGGCCAGAGGAGCATCGAGCCAAATCGCTGTAAATTTGCATCCGAGCTCCGAAGCTAGCGTTTCGATCATTTGTCTTTGAGAGTCCTTGGAAAAAACTGCGTCCACGATGACCGTTTGCCCAACTTCCACGCAAGACTTCGCACGCGACGCGATAGCTTGATACGTTTCCTGACTGGCATGAGCTTCGTAAGCACTCAATGGAAGTTTTGCCAACGGGTCAACGCCGGCAAGTCGTTTGCGTTCAATGTCACTGCGGATATGCACGCCGCCAAATGCTCCACCAAAACTTGGTGCAATGGCCCGAGAAATCGTTGTTTTTCCGGTTCCGGATAAACCACCTATAGCTATAAGCTGCGGCACCGTAGGCTCAAGCATTGAAAGCCCAAGACTTAGGTATCGAAGCGCTTCGGAGATATCTCTATCTCGACAAGGTTTCGTTGCCTCTCTTTCTGTGTCCACCATTGCGCGGACGGTCGCGCGGACGGCTCCAAAGAGAGGCAAGGTGCGCAAGCCTCCTAAGGCATCAAGTCTATCTTCAAGATCACAATATGCATTGAGTATCTTGTTTGCAGCGCTTTGCTGCCCGCTCTGAATGACATCCATTAGCAAGAAAGCCAGATCATAGAGGATATCGCAGGTTCCCAACCGTTCATCGAATTCTAAAGCGTCAAAGGGCGTGGGAACCCCATCGAGCAATACGATGTTTCTAAGATGCAAATCGCCATGACATCGCCGCACGAACCCTCTCCTGGACCGTTCAGAGAGCAAGCGAGAGATCTTTTTCAGTTCACGCCGCATGCTCTTCAGCGTCGGATTGGCATCAACATCTGCCACCGTCTTGGCTAGAGATCGAAACTCGCGTTGAAATTCTTCGAGTATTTCGCCAATGAGCTCCGCCCCATCCGCGTCGCAGCGCGGGCAATCTTCGTGTAGTCGGTAGACAACTTGGCCCAGGCTTCGAGACAAGTCATCGTCAATGCCAACTGTTTTAGCGACGACGCTCAACTCGTTCTCGGCCGGAAAGCGTGCCATGCGAAGAACCCACTCAATCGGTTCGCCCGCGCCGTTTACAACTAATTGGCCGTTAGCCTCTTTCGTGATTGGAACGACGTCTTTGTAGAGTGCTGGTGCCGTTCTTTTGTTCAACTCGAGTTCACGCAACAGAACGGCGTGCCGATCCGCGAGCTCCCGAAAATCAAGATAATCGTACTTGACCGCTCGCTTTACCTTCCAGGCTTCGGACTTAAGAAGATAGATTCGGGCTGCGTGGGTTTCGATCACACCGCCCTCAGCGCGATCAAGAAGGAACGTGTGAATTTCGTCCTTCATACACGTCGTCATCGGTCGGCCCCACCATCATCTGGTCAAGACTTACGCGCTCCGTGACGCCGTAAATTGCGAATAATCAAGATCGGTCGTCTTGAGCCTGAGAAAATGAGCTAGCAGAACCAAACGGAGTTCGCCTTGTGTCATTTTCAGGATTTCTCGACCCCAATTCGATTGCGGTTTATGGGGCATCAGAACGCCAGGATTCACCCGCTGCCCATATCTTACGAAACCTGAAAGCACAGGGTTTTCTAGGTGAGATCTTCGCGATCAATCCTAAGTATGAGGACATCGCCGGGCTGCCCTGTTTTCCCTCACAAGTCGCCGGATCTGTAGCCGCGGATCTTGCGGTTATTG
>JBCDBQ010000064.1:0-19414 GCA_039183375.1 Pseudomonadota bacterium | reverse complement strand
CCAGAACAGTGTTTAGTGCAGATGACTTCGTAAGCATTCTGCTGTTCTGCTGTCAAAGGCAACCAGTTTGATGTGAATTGCTTTACTGGCTGCTGCGGCCTGGCATACCGCAACCGCCTCCGTGCAGGCCTCTTCCAGTGGATAGCCATAGATACCTGTGCTGATGGCTGGAAAGGCAATGCTCTGGCAATTGTTCTCGCCGGCCAAGTCTATGGCAGACTGATAGGCCGAACGTAGGAGCTCACGAGATTGTTGTGGTTGGTAATGTGAATACACAGGGCCGACGGCATGAATGATATGCTTGGCCGAAGTGATATCAAATGCTGGGGTAATGACAGCATGACCGGTCGGGCAAGAGCCCAACTTCTCACACGCATGCGTCAGTTGGGACGCTCCGGCAGCCTTGAAGATGGCACCACATACGCCGCCTCCTTGAGCCAAGCCTTCATTCGCGGCATTGACGATGGCATCGGCTTCGATCTGCGTAAGATCGCCCTGGATAACTTCGACGGTACCCATGATCACTCTCCTTGGATCGACCGCGCAAGCTCCGCCGTTCCTACCCCAATCACAGCGCAGTTCGTCTTCAACTGTCTCCGGACATGCGTTTCTCTAGGAGCTCTGCCTTGGCCAAAATTCGCTGCGCCATAAGCACGATGTCGAAAGCAAGGAATTCACCATCAACATACGCAACGCCCTTGCCTTCCGCGATCGCAGCCGCATGTGCTTTGACGATCTTGCGGGCTCGCTCAACTTCAGTTGGTGCAGGCGAGAAAACCTCATTGCAGGGATCAATCTGATTGGGATGAAAGATGACCTTGCCGACAAACCCGAGGTCTTTGGCGAGCAACGCATCATGCTTCGTCGCTTCTGCATCCTTGACGGCAACAAAGTAGGCAGCATCAATGGCCTGCAATCCAGCCGCGGAAGCTGCAGCGACCAGCGTTGCACGCGGAAACGCCAGGGCCTCCTCCGTCACGGCCGCACCGGTCGCAGCAGAATAATCGCCCGACCCGAAAAACAGCGCACTCGTACGTTCGCTGGCATCGGCGATCGCAAGCGCATTCAGCATGCCGCGTGGTGTCTCGATGGTGGCGACGACATCAAGTTTGCGACCGTCTCCAAGAGCCATTTCAACGGAGGTCAGCGCATCGTCAAGTGTTGCAAGTTGCTCCGGCGTTTCGACTTTCGGCACGAACACAGCATCGATGTTGGCAAAGGAAAGCTCCTTCATATCGAGCTGATAGTCCTCTGTGCCGACAGCATTGATACGCACCAGGCGTTCGCGATGGCCGAAGTCCAGCGTTGCCAACTGTTGATTGATGACCTGGCGTGCTTCGGCCTTTTGGTCCGGCCCAACGCCGTCTTCGAGATCGAAGGCAGCTGCGTCGATATTCAGTTGGGTCGCCTTGGCAAGACGCTCGGGGCGGTTGCCAGGTGTCAGCATCATCGTTCGGCGAAGTTTTGGTGGCCTATCATTCTCAGACATGATCTAGACAATTCCCTTGTCGCGCAGAGCAGCAATGGCATCGTTGGTCAGACCCAGCCGGTCGCTCAGTATCTCATCGGTATGGGCGCCGACCTCGGGGCCAAGCCAGTCGATGCCGCCTGGCGTATCGCTCATTCTGGGACAGACGTTTGCCACGGCGAGTTCGCCGATCCGATCATCTTTGACGTAGGCGATATTGTCCCTGGCTTTGTAGTGTTCATCCTCAAAAATCTCGGCAATCGACGATACCGGTCCGCATGGCACTTGATATTGATCGCAGATGCCGATCAGCTCAGCGCGATTGTATTGCGAAGTCCAAGCCCCCACCGCAGCATCGACGTCATCACGTTCCGCATCGCGCTTTGCGATTTGGCCCCACTTATCATCGCCTGCCAACTCGGGTTGCTGCATAGCTTCTGCAAGACGTGCGAAAATCTTGTCCGATGTGCAGGCAATCGCCATCCAGCGCCCATCCTTCGTTGGGTAATGGCTATGTGGGACAACATTGACTGTGCCCGGCCCCATGCGTTCGCGCACGTAGTTCTTGTAGTGGTAGGAGGGCGCCAATTCATCGAGGATACGGAAGATCGGCTCATACAGTCCGATATCGATATATTGGCCCTTGCCTGTTTTCTCGCGGGCCTTCAAGGCCATCAAAGCACCAAGCGCACCGTAGATTCCGGCCATGTAATCTGGGATCGTGGCCGAGCCCGGAGTGACGGGAGGTCGGTCAGGGTAACCTGCCAGATAAGACAGGCCACCGAATGCGTTCCCAATACGACCAAAGCCAGGGCGTGGGCCATAAGGGCCCGTCTGGCCAAATCCGGAGATCCGTACCATCACCAACTGGGGATTGTTATCATGCATGACATCCCAACCGAGGTTCCATTTCTCAAGTGTTCCCGGTTGGAAGTTCTCGACGAGAATATCGGCTTCCCTGCAAAGCTGCTTGAGGATGTCTGCGCCCTCCGGTTTGCGCAGATCCAGCGTCAAGGATTTCTTATTGCGTGACTCCGACAACCACGGCAATGAATCGCCGCACTCCGTGATGGTGCCGAACCGGCGCAGCGGGTCACCGTCGCCCGGGAGCTCGACTTTGATCACATCAGCGCCGAACTCGGCAAGCTGGGTCGAGCAGAACGGACCGGCGAGAAATGTCGCAACATCGATAACGCGGACGCCTTCCAGCGGTTTGACATTGGTCCCAGAAGTCGTTTCAGTCATGGTTTGAACCTCCCTTTGGACTGCTCGGCAATGCAGTGAGCACTCCAATTATCGTTGCTGTTACTGAACCCGAGAGGCCATATTCATGCAAGATGCATTTCAATCCGCCACCTACGGTGCCCGCGAAGTTGGATATGGCGAGCGCCCCGCGGTACTCGTGGTCGATTTCCAGCGAGGCTTCACTGATCCAGCATTCACTATGGGCAAGAGTGACCGCATTCATGCCGCGAGAGACCGGACGATTGAGCTGCTGGAAGCTGCTCGCAGGTCAAACATTCCCGTTGCCAGCTGCACCGTAGGCTGGCAATCGAGCAAGGATATCCAGCATTGGAAGGTTGATGCACTTCACAGCGAGTTCTTCATTGGCAGCGAAGCGCTTGATGTCGATCCGCAGTTGCTCGACGAGGATTATGATTTCACATTTCTGAAATGCGCGCCGTCGATGTTCTTCCAAACTCCGATCATTCCATTCCTGACCAAGCATAAAGTCGACACAACGATCATCACCGGCTGCGTGACGTCCGGCTGTATCCGCGCCACCACGATCGATGCGTTCAGTTATGGCTACAACACGGTCGTTGTTGATGACTGCTGCGGTGATCCGCAAGCCGACAGCCACGAAGCCAACCTGCGTGACGTCAATCGGCGCTATGCGGATGTCAAAATGCGTGATGAGGTGATCGAGTACTTTGACGTTGTGCGGGGGCGGAACGAGGCCTAGTCAGATCTCGTAGCCTAAATTCCGTGGTGAAAGGTATCGGCACTATTGAGACGAAGTAGCACGTAAAGTACTGGCTTCTCTTGCTCTGCAAACTGCAGAGCGATAGGAAAGAGCAGACCCCTCCACCCTAGCCATAAGGTTGTGCAGTGACGCTGATCCCACCTTTCGCATTCAATACCACACCTAAGATTGTCTTTGCTGCCGGCTGCGCTGCCAACATTGCCGAGCATGTCACATTTCTCGGCAAGAACGTCGTCCTTATCACGGACAAGGGGCTGATTAAGGCTGGTATCGTGGCACCAGCTATCGAACATCTGACGAAGGCGGGTGCAACGGTCAGCGTCTTCGATGAGGTCGTTGCTGACCCTCCGCGCGATCAGATCCTGAAGGCCGCCGAATTTTGCACTGCCAACAATGCAACCGGTGTCTTGTCGATCGGCGGCGGCTCTTCGATGGATGTTGCAAAACTTGCAGCGCTGATCGCGGGGAGCCAGGAAGATCTCGAAGAAGCTTGGGGAATAGGCAACGCAAAAGGTCCGCGATTGCCGTTGGCACTTGTGCCGACGACAGCTGGAACAGGCTCGGAAGTGACGCCGATCTCCATTATTACCGTTGAGGACGACGAGAAACGTGGCGTTGTTTCACCGGTGATCCTGCCAGACATGGCACTGCTCGATCCGGAACTCACCTTGGGGCTGCCGCCCCATGTGACGGCGGCCACGGGCGTTGATGCCATGGTCCATGCTATTGAGGCTTTTGCATCGAAATCTGCCAACAATAACCCGGTGTCTCGTGCACTTGCTGTCGAGGCGCTCCGGTTGATCGGTGCCAATATCGAAAAAGCCGTGCACGAGGGTAGTAACCTGGATGCCCGCTCTGCCATGCTATTGGGCTCGATGCTGGCAGGACAGGCCTTTGCGAATTCACCTGTCGCAGCCGTCCATGCGCTGGCTTACCCGATTGGCGGTCGCTTCCATGTCCCGCACGGCTTGTCCAATGCATTGGTGCTCCCCCACGTCTTGCGCTTTAACGCACCTGCTGCTGCACCCGTTTACGCCGAGCTTGCGCCGCATGTGTTTCCAAACCTCGCCGACGGCAATGCTGTGCAGGATACCGCGGCACGGTTTGCGGAAGAGCTTGCAGCGCTCAATATTCGGCTTGGGCTTGAGTCCGGTCTGCGCGAAGTGGGTATCGGTGAAGGCGACCTGGCCATGATGGCCAATGACGCGATGAAGCAGACGCGACTGCTCGTCAACAACCCTCGAGAAGTGACCGAGGCCGATGCGCTAGCGATCTATCGGGCAGCCTATTAGCCATTGAGCAAGTTAGGCTGACTTGGACATGGTCACATTATTCGGTACGACGGTTTCGATCGACAGCATGACGGTCGCGCTAGACTGGCTGGGTATCCTTGTCTTCGCGACAACCGGTGCGCTCGTGGCGTCGCGCAAGGAAATGGATGTCGTTGGCTTTGCGCTGCTGGCAACGGTCACGGGCGTCGGCGGCGGCACTCTGCGTGACCTGTTGCTTGGCCTGACACCGGTCTTCTGGGTTGCGAACCCAGCCTACCTGATCGTGTGTTTGTGTGTCGCCGTCCTGCTGTTTTTCACAGCGCACATTCCTGCTTCGCGACTGCGCTTGCTGCTGTGGTTGGATGGCATTGGGCTTGCCGTTTTTGCGGTTATCGGAGCCGAACGGGCGCTGGGAGCGGGCGTGTCACCAATCGTTGCCGTGGCGATGGGCACGATCACAGCCACGTTTGGGGGGATTATTCGGGACATCCTCGGTGGTGAGACACCGGTTATCCTGAGCCGGGAGATATATGTAACAGCTGCGGTCCTGGCAGCGGCTGTTTTTGTCCTCTGTATCAGCCTCGGATTGCCACGCGACATATCGATAGCGAGTGGGTTTGTGGTTGGTGTGGTTGTCCGCGGAGCAGCGCTTATTTGGGGGTGGACCCTACCGCGATATCGACCACGACCTGGAAAGTGAGGTTCTCCACCCTCGGCACTTATAATGACTGCAAGCATGTCCATCCTGATAGGGCTCAGCGTGATAACGGCGGGGCGCATGATCGCTTACATCCCCTAAAGATTTGAACACCGATGCGCACATGACTTGCACGCGCTTGAGCGATGGCGTTTGATGTTAGAACCATCACGATCGCAGAACTAGGACGGCACGCAAAGACGAGGGCATTCGAAATGGATCTTGCTGAATACGCCACCTACGACGCAACAGGTCTAGCGCAGCTGGTCAAGAATAAGCAGGTATCGCCGCGCGAGCTGGCACAGACGGCAATGCGCGCAATTGAGGCGATTGATCCAAAGCTCAAGTCCGTCGTCGAAGTTTATGACGATCGAATTGATGGCCTCGATGAAACGGATCTCGGGACCGGACCACTCCACGGCGTGCCGTTCCTCATCAAAGATATGTTCGGTCATGAAAAGGGCCGCCGGATTGAGTTTGGCTCCCGACTTTGCAAGGACATGATTGCTGATCACAGCACCTACCTGGCAGATAACTTCAAGGCAGCCGGTCTCAATATCCTCGGTCGCTCACACGCACCTGAATATTCCATGGCCGCGACAACCGAAACGGCCCTCTATGGCAATTGCTCAAATCCCTGGAAGGAAGGCTATTCCGCGGGAGGGTCATCCGGAGGCGCACAGGCAGCCGTGACGGCCGGCATTGTCCCGATATCACACGGCTCTGATATCGGTGGCTCGATCCGGATACCAGCTAGTTGGTGTGGCGGTGTCGGCCTGAAGGCATCGCGTGGGCGGATTTCGCTGGGTCCAGTTGTTGATGAAGCCGGCTTCGGATACTCGTCAAATCTTGTCCAGGCCAAAACCGTTCGCGACGTTGCGCTGGCTCTCGACTGCGTCTCGATGCCGATGCCCGGTGATCCATTTGTCATTCCCAAGCCCGACGAGGATTACGTGGATCTGTTGGCTCGTGCGCCTGACGGCCTAAAGATTGGCATCGTTCTGGACGAACTCACCGGCGTTGCCGTCGATCCGGAAATCATTGCCGCCATTCACCAGGTCGGCCGCGTGCTTGCCGATATGGGACATCACGTCGAAGTCGGCCACGCTGACATGGGCGGCCCGGAGATCCTAAGCGCGACCACTGATATTTTCTTCTTTGGATTTGATGACCGCCTGGAAGGTTTTGCTCAACGCAGCGGTCACGCAATCGGCCCCGACACCCTGGAACCAACTATTCTGTCGCTCTACGAGTATGCCAAGACGATTACGGCCAAGCAGTTTCTCAAAACCTGGAGCGACTTGAACATTGCCCGGCGTCAGCTAGGCGCATTCTGGACCAACTACGATATTTGGCTGTCGCCGACGACATCCCGGGTTGCCGAGCCATGGGGCAAGCTTGGACTGTCGCTTGAGGGCGTTACAGCTGCCACGATCGCCGACAGAATTTTCCGGGAACCAGTACAATTCACCATCCCTCATAATATTATGGGGACACCGGCAGCCTCGCTTCCGCTCGCCATGCATTCCAGCGGCCTGCCCATCGGCGTGCAGATTGCTGCCTCTCCTGCCCAGGATCATGTCGTACTGCAGCTCGCTGCACAGCTTGAACAGGCAATGCCGTGGGCCGACCGCAGACCCGAACTCCACGTCGCGAACCTCACCGCGTGAACCATGAGTGATCCGATGAACGATGATTGCGAACTTGGCAGAAAGTCCAGATTGTTCCGCAATGGCTGGAGAGATACCAATGTCATTACAGCCTGGGGTTGGCGGAGGCAAATAACATGAGTACCGCGTTGAAGAACGACATTCTCGAAGCCAATCGGCTGTTTTACGAGGTCTTCCGCAGCGCCGACATTGAACGCATGGAGCAACTCTGGGCCCGTGATGCCGAGGTCAGTGTCTACCACCCCGGCTGGTCCGGTATAACGGGCCGGACCGCTGTGATGGCATCCTGGCGCCAGGTCATGGTCAACGCCATTCCTCCGGAAATCCACCCAAGCGATGTGTGTGTCATACTTAGCGGTGAGAAAAAGGCTGTCGTATTCTGCGTTGAACACATTGGTGATACGGCCATATTCGCATCGAACATCTTCACCTATGAAGATGACGCCTGGCGTCTTATGCATCACCAGGCAACGCCGCTACCCATCCAAGTCGGCTAGCAGGTTGCGATTTCACAATTTTCTTGCGCTGACGAAGACCCAAGCCAAACTGTCAAATCATCGACCCGGTTTTGGGAGTTGAGCGGCTTGTCCATCACAATGGCCGTTGTGAAATGCACGATCACGATCGCAAAATCGAGATTGGTGAGTGATGCCAATTCGTGCTTGATCGTGAACTTGGTCTAATGCCAGCATCACCGCACACTGGTGTTTGCGCCATGTAAGAATGCATAAACTCAGTTCGGAGCGGACGATGCCGGATCGTATTCTGACAACGCACGCCGGCAGCTTGCCGCGACGTCAAATGGTGAGTGACGTCGTGCAGGCCGCTGAGCACGGTACACCGATTAGCACGGAGTTGTTTGATGCGGTTCTCCGTGAGGCCATCGAGACAGAAGTTGGTCGGCAAAAACAGATCGGGCTCGATATTCTCTCAGACGGAGAGTTCTCGAAGATCACATATGCCAGCTATACGAAGGATCGGCTGACGGGCTTCTCCGGACACACGCCACTGGTAACGCCAGCTGACCTTGATGACTTTGCAGAAGCGGCAGCGGCAAGCCGAAGGCGGCGTACCAGGACGAAGTTTACTCGGCCCGAGTGCACAGGACCGATTACCTACCGTTCAAAGGCCCCCGTTCTCGCCGATATTGCGCGCATGCAAGCCGCAGCAAAAGAACACGGTGTCGAGCGTGCATTTCTGACCGCGGCGTCGCCGGGACTTATCGCAATCTTTCATCCCAATCGACATTATCCGACCCACGAAGCCTATCTAACGGCACTCGCTGACGCGATGCGCGCAGAGTATCACGAAATCATCAACGCTGGTTTTGAGCTGCAGATTGACTGTCCCGATCTGGCGATGGGGAGACATACAATATTCAAGAATGCAAGCGATGCCGCTTTTCTGCGTCACGCAGAGGAACAAGTCGCAGTGCTGAACGCTGCACTCACGGGGCTGCCCTCGGACAAGTTGCGCATATATGTATCGTGGGGAAACTACGAAGGCCCACACACGCATGATATTCCGCTCGATAAAATTCTGCCTGTCATTCTAAAGGCCGCACCCGCTCAGATTGCTATCGAGGCAGCAACGCCTGGCCATCAACACGAGTGGCGCGTATTCGAAACTCATAAACTGCCTGATGATAAGGTTCTCTTGCCCGGCGTCATCGACGTGACGAACAATTACGTTGAGCATCCCCAGGTGGTGGCTGATCGAATTGAACGCTATGCCAACACGATCGGACGGGAGCGTGTCATTGCCTCGACGGACTCTGGCTTCTCAGCGTTCTCAGGAGACCGAATGGTTGATCCGAAGGTGGCGTTCTGCAAGTTGGAAAGCCTCGTAGAGGGCGCGCGGCTTGCAACCAAGCGCCTTTGGTAGGGACGTGGGCTAGTCGTGAGAGTTCAAGCGAAGGAAGTGCATTGACGAGTGAGCTGAAAGCCTATGCCGTAAACGTATCGAGCAAGACAACATGGATCTGGTTTCGCTTGCTCGACGAAGACGGAACGGAGGGAATTGGCGAGGCGACGCTTAACAATCGCACCGACCAAGTTTTCTCATCTCTAACCGACGTGGCATTAGCCATCAGCAAGTGTCCGTTAGGTCTAAATGCCAAATTAGACGCGGCAGCATCTGCAGCACCTGGAGTTGTCGGGCGCGTCGTGAGGAGCGCGCTAGAGCAGGCTGGATTGGATCGTGAGGCGAGGAAGCGCGCTCGTCCTGTCTATGAGTTGCTCGGAGGTCATTTCCGTACTGAAGTCCCGTGCTACGCCAATATTAATCGCGGAACTTTGTCTCGCCAGGCAGCGGAATTTGCTGATCGTGCCCAACTGGCTATTGAGGATGGTTATAGCGCTGTAAAACTAGCACCCTTCGATGACGTAACGCCGGATGCGAACGATGACGAGACGCGAAGGGCTTTGATCGAATTGGGCGTGGAGCGTATTGCTGCGGTCTGCCATCGGCTTGGATCCCGGGGTGGGATCAACGTCGATTGTCATTCACGACTGCACCCGCAAGAGGTTCGCGAAATCCTGGTTCGGCTAGCGGAACTTGGTATAGCGTGGTTTGAGGAGCCCATAAGCGAAACAGATGAGGCATTGCCAGACATTGCTGGCATAAGGCGGCATGCGCGGGAACTTGGTGTAACGCTTGCTGGCGCCGAAAACGCGGCTGGCCTTTCCGAGTTTGTGCCCTTCTGCAGCGCCCGCTGTTATGATGTCATCATGCCGGACATCCTCCTTGCCGGAGGACCCAGCGAGGTTATGCGCATCGGCCATCTGGCCGCCTCTTATGGCCAGGCCGTTTCATTACATAATCCGTGCGGACCGGTCATGGACATGCATTCAGCGCATGTTGCCGCCGCTTTACCGCAGCTTCATTCCCTTGAGCGCCAGTTTCGCGAGAGCCGACTCTACGATGAACTTGTAGAACGCAGGCACAATTTCTCGCTGGGCGGCTACCATATGGCAGACTGTCCGGGCCTGGGCTTGACGGTGGATTGGTCGCATTCTGAGGTTCGCTGCGTGTTCGAGGCGGCCATCGACCTATGAGAAGCCAGACGGCTTGTCAGAGACGACAGCAAGCTAAGGCTGAGCAACGAAACATGGATGATGCAAATCACAGGTTCTTGGATTGAGACTGATGTACGAAGAGAGAAGGGCGACGTGAACGAATTACTGTCTTGGCGGTTCAATGTCTGCGGTTGGATTTTGTTTGTCCTGTCCGCACTTGGTTATTGTTGGTCATCGATCCAGGCTGGCGACCCGGTCAGTCTCATCGCTAGTTTGCTGTTCCTGATCGCATGCCTCGTGTTTTTGGTACCCTTGATGGCAAATCGCCCAAACCAGCGTGGATAGTCCGCGCCTGCTATCGACCTAGAGGTCGTTCGCAACATCCAGCGCAGGCATCCAGGGAGATGCAACACGACGTGGCGAATGTATCTTCGGTCGCTCAGGCAACGTTATGATAAGGAGCAAAAAAAATAGCCCCGGCAGCTCGAAGACTGCGGGGCTATGAGGTAACACCATAAGAGTGATACGTTATACAGTTACATTTGGGCTTGTCAATGTCGTTACCGGGCAGGCTGGTCTGCGATTAACGCACCAATCGGCAGAACATGTAGAGCAAATAAGAATTGACCTCAGCAGATGCTCGCGATCGCGAGACCCACTAGCCAAACCACGCGCTCAGGTCCGGGCGGGCGAGCATCAACCAGACAATCAGCAGTATTGCGGTGAATGCGGGAA
Source organism: Pseudomonadota bacterium (assembly GCA_039183375.1). Classification (GTDB taxonomy): domain Bacteria; phylum Pseudomonadota; class Alphaproteobacteria; order Rhizobiales; family Hyphomicrobiaceae; genus Tectiglobus. Next base: position 8,569 of record JBCDBQ010000064.1, on the reverse strand, counting down.
CGCCTAGCGCGAACCAAACCTTGAAGTATCGATCATAGGCTGCCGGAAGCGGTCCTCCGGCACTTGCGGCAGCTTCAGCTAGATCTCTCAACCGAAGCTGTATCCAGACGACCGGAAGCCAGAACAGTCCAATCAAGACGTAGAGGAAGAGAGAGAGAACAATCCAACCTTCGCTCAGTGACCAGCCGATGGACTGAGCCAACAAGATCCCCGTAACGGGCTGGATGATGACCGCTGATAGGGTGAATACCATGTCGGCAATTACGACAACGCGCGCAGTATGGGCAATAAGAGCTGGCTCACGCGTCCTGTGTGCCATCAGCATGAAAAAGGCGATGCCACTTCCGGTGCCGATCAGAACACACGCCCCTAGGACATGTAGCCAGCGCAGGAAAAGCTCATACTCCATCATCGGTCGTCCAAAAGCATGCGAGCAATCAGCGCCAACACAATTCCCGGAACAACCTTGACGAGCGGACCAAGGGGATCGAGCCAGAGCGCCGGAACGACGAGCGTAGCTGAGGCGAGATAGATGAGGCTGACCGCAATCATAGCCCAGCAGGACCAGGCTGCAAATTTCCGAACCAGCAGGCCGAAAGCGATGGCGATGTCAACGATACTCCAAAACAGGACACTGGCCATTGCGAGTTGGGCTGTCCAGCCGACATCGCGCAGGACGCGGGAAGCCGCATCAACCTGCAAGAACCCGATGACCCCTGAAGATAGCCAGAAGAAGAACAACGTGCAGAACACCAACGGCATGACCAATGACATCCGCGCAGATTGTCGTTGTTCGACGCCGGCAGTCAGACTTGTTAATGTCTCGTCCAGTGTTGGTATCCGCTTGCCGGTTGCCACCAACCAGCCCGAAGGATCACCGGTGACACCGTTTCGCAATACTCGGACACCCGTACTTCTGAGTGGCGATCTCCATCCCAGAACGCCAAGCAAATCAGCCATCTTCGAGGTCAATGTCATTGCCCAACCGGGTAGTAGCACGGTGCACCAGGGCGGTCCGAAGCCCAACCAAATGCGATGTTTCAGAACAACATCGCCAAGTGTGGTTGGCACATCCTCAACCAGATCGCACTCCAGGCCCGCTGAAACGTCGCCGCGCACGGCCAGAACGACGGCCTCTGCAATGTCGGCGCTACCAACGGTTTGCACTTGGGCGTCAGCATGGGCCAGGGGTTGCACCAACGGAAAAGCAGCAAGCATGCGCAGCATGGCGCTGCCGCCATATGAGGTTTGGGCAATGACTAAGCCGGGCCGGTAAATCCAGACAGGAACCTTTGCAGCGCGGACAAGCGCATCGCCTTGCGCCTTGCTCCGCAAGAAGCGGGTTGAGGCATCGGCCGCAGCGCCGACCGCAGAAATCTGAATGATGCCGACATCGGCTTCCTCACACGCTCCGACCAGTGCTGCGATTGCGCGATGGTGAACGGCATCGAGGTTGTCGTTCGGGCTGTCTTGCAGGGCCCCGGCACAGTTGACGACAAAGTCGGTCCCATGGATGAGAGCAGACCAGTCACTACGTTCACATAGGTCTGAGAGATCCCTGATGATCCAGGATATCTGAGGGAGGACTGATTGCGAGGTTTGCTGATCTCGACCGAGACCGATGACATCGTAGCCTTCAACGAGCAACCGCCGCACAACCGCTGCACCGATCAGGCCATAGGCGCCGAGAACCAGCACGCGGTGGTTCGTCTTGGCGGGTTGGCTCATATCGCGCTCTGGTCCTGGAGGGGTTGGCAATGGGTCGCTTTGAAACAATGAACGCGTGAGGGCAAAAATGTCCAATTCTTTCAGCGGGTAAACTGGAGCTTATGTCCGGGAGATTAGCTCATTCGGGAACGCGATTCTGCGCTGGGACGGGCAGGGGGGCGCAGTCAATTAAATCTGGATCGGAATTATAGAGAGTGTTGGAGGCCACGGCCGGAATCGAACCGGCGTATACGGATTTGCAGTTCTAAGCAATGAAGGATCATACAGGAGGATAGCGGATCATTCTATCCGAAAATGCGTGGAAAATTAGCGGGTTAGAATGGACACGTGGATTGATGCAGATCACAAGGGATTGCATCGGTGCACGCCACAGAGTCACATGTGAGTCAAATTGAAGTAGACGGACTGTATACGGATTTTGAGTTCGACATGGCTGTGCACACGGTTCAGAATGAGAGGCTACCATGTCATCGATCAAGATCTCGAGGAGCACAATAGAGCGGCTGCCTGTCCCTGAAGACGGCAAACCTGCTTATCATTTTGATCAACTGCTGATTGGATTTGGGCTTCGAATTTCGCCAAAAGGTGTTCGAACATACATCGCGCAGGGGCGCGTCAATGGTCGCTTGGTCCGAAAAACCATTGGTCGCCACCCTGCTGTCAGCCCGGAGGAAGCCCGTCAGCGCGCCCGTGAGCTTCTGTCTAATCTAGCAGCCGGCATTGCGCCGGAAGATAATAAACCAATTGTACGCGTTTCTGATGTGCTGGACGAGTGGCTTCGATTTCACGTCGAAGCCAAACTGAAGCCACGCACAGCGTCAGATTACCGCAAGATAACCGAGCAAACATTGCGCCCGGAACTGGGCCGCCACGAGATTTGCAGCGTCGAGCGGGCTCATATTGCCAAAATCCACAACGATCGTCAGGCAACGCCACGGCGTGCCAACTACGTCCTTGCTGTGGCAAGCAGCTTTTTCACATTTGCCGAGGATTCCGGCCACCGACCTATCGACTCGAACCCGGCACGGCGGATCAAGCCGTATCCGGAGAACCGGCGCGAACGCTTCCTGGCATCAGATGAAGTAGCACGTGCAGCACAAGCGATCTCCGCACTTGAAATCTCAGGTGTTCTGTCAATCTTTGCGGCAGCTGGTCTCCGGCTATGCCTACTCACCGGCGCACGACAGGGCGAAATAGTGGCACTGCGCTGGGCGGAGGTCGATTTCGAACGCCGGCTGCTGCTCCTCGAGGATAGCAAGACTGGTCGTAAGCCAATCTATCTGTCTCAACCCGCAATCAAAGTTCTTGAGGCGTTGCCGAAGGTCGCCGGGAATCCGTATGTCATAGCGGGGGAAAAGCCAGGTCAACCGTACCAGAACCTCACGCGGGCCTGGATGAAGGTGCGTGTGGAGGCAGGCCTCGAAGATGTTCGTTTGCACGATCTCAGGCACACGTTCGCCAGTTTTGGGGCGGCCGAAGCCTTGAGCCTTCCAATGATCGGTAAGTTGCTGGGTCATCGTGTGCCTGCAACTACGGCGCGCTATGCACATCTTGCAGCAGACCCAGTGGCCGAGGCCAACGAGAGAATTGGTGAGCGTCTGGCACAACTTATGCGCGGCGACCCAACGGGGTTACGTGATGCCTAGTGTGGTGATAGATGAAGAAATCTCTTGGTCCGAACTACGTCGAATGTACAGCAGTGCACGGAAGCGAGAGCGCGGCGCGATACGGGCCGGTTGGGAGCACGAAAGAGCGGGGACAGACTGGCATTGGAATTTGAGCGAGTTTGTCTGGCTATATCGTCGTTTCAAGCACGAAAATGAATTACTGGGTGACGCTGATCTGCTGGAACATGTTCTAGCTTGCGTCTACGCCATCAATTACGCACGCCAATTTGACGTTGATCCAGTCAATCGCGACGGGAAGAGCAGGGGCGCCAGGACACAACTAAAAGAGCTAAAGGAGCGTGTTCTAAGAAGCCAAGTATGCCCGCAAGCATGTGCTCGAACAGATTGCGTATCAAACTGTCCTAGCAGCGACGTATTCCTACCAGCGGTCCGCGACGAACTTTCTGGCCGGGCCCTAGCCATTCTCACAAGAAAACATCGTGAAAACATGCAGCGTGTCCTCGGGCTGCTTAGCTCGTCTGGGTTTTGCAAAGGCTGTTGTGGTCGTCACAACTGTCTCAATTCTTGCTGGGTAATTGACTGCTTTCGCACACTTCTTCCAAAATATTTGGTCGACCCTGTTGTTCGTCAATTTGTGGTTGCTTCCAACTTCAATGAATTGGAGCAACTCTCGTCGACCAATGTTTGGGACAATCGCAACTACATGCTCGCGGCGATCGAGGCCTGTCTCGACGCGAAAGAGCTAAAGGGGGCACCGAACAAGAAGGTTTTGGATTTGGTAGTGTGGAAGCTATGCTTAGCCTTCAGAGCAATAACGCAACGCGCCTGGTACTCAACCGAAGACACTCCTAATGGGGAAAAACGATTGGGCCCGGGCTTGGATCTGGTCCTCGATGTCGGTGATAGGTTTGGATTGAAACTCACGAATCCCGAGAACCCAGACAAGAAGAGAATGCAGGAGGCAAGTCGACTTGTTAAGAAGAGGAAACAGGCAGTAGACGATAGAAAAACAGCCGTAGCGAGGTTGAAACAGGTGGAATTAGCTGACCTCAAACCTTTTGACCCCTATGACTTAAGGTTTTGATTCGGGTTAATAGGTACCTCAGATCGCAACGAGGTCGCGGGAGAGGTTATATGAGAGAATTGGTCCAACTTGGTGCAGAACGGGGCGACCGGGCGCTGCAGGATTATGATCCCGATGATATTCTTCGCCCGGCTGAGCTAGGTGCGAAGATCCGTAAGAGCCCACACACGCTTAAAGCTTGGCGCATGAAAGGTATTGGCCCTCGCTGGGGGCGACTTGGACCTAGAAATGTCGGCTATCGAGTACGCCACATTCTAGAGTGGCTTGATGGCTGCGAGCGCAGCTCAACCTTCATGGAAAAGTGAGACGAGTTCGCTAGGGCGCATTCTCCTTCGCCCTACGAAACACCGCGGCTTGCGTTTGCGAGATTAGCGGTAGCGGGAATGGAAGCCCGCAATAAACTAGCGTTTGCGTTCCCAGTCGGCAGTTTTATCGACATCGACTGCCGACTGTTCCTTTAGCTCAAGTTCAGCGTCACGAATTGTAACGCTCTAGCGGTGCGCTGGGGCGATCGCGGAGACATGCGCATGAGCACGGATAGCGATGAGACCCGCCAAAGATGGGTAGCAATCTCAACTGGTATCTGGGACGATCCACTGTTCCCTCAAGAGCGGTTCAGCCGACGCGAGGCGATGATCTACGAAGTAAGTGTCGCGGCATGGAAACCGCGACAGGTACGCACGAAAGACACGATCGTTGAACTTCGACGCGGTGAGTTTTTGGGTGCGCGTCGTCATCGTTCTGAGAAGTACGGCTGGTCTCAGAAAGAAGTTCGAGGCTGGGACGCCATGCGTGAGCGCAACGGAACGATCACAATTCGACAACCGTCGGGCAACCTACCCAACATCATAAAGCTCACAAACTACGATAAATATCAGTTTGGCGACGCGGCAGAGGGCCACCAGAGGGCAGCTGCAGGGCAACTAGTGGGCCAGACTCTTACAAAGGAAATACACAGAACAACAAACAGGACCTACGTCCGAACTAATCTAGATAGATTTCTGCAAGAGCTAAGGAATTCCGGGCAAGAAGCTGTTGCTGATGTGCTTCTGGCACCGCTCTCCAGACTTCGCAGCGGCAAACTCCCAGATCCAATTGGTCTACTTGAAGACATAGCCGACAGTGTCAGCGGGGAACCCAGAGCAATTCTAGTCAAGGCAAAGTCAATCCTGCTGCTAACGAACGAATTCCTGCCGTCGGTGGCAACCGTCGCAAAGGCAATTGAGCAAGCTAAGTCTGAATGTTCCAACTTGGCACTGAGCGAGTTGAAGCCCGGCGCGGATGGCTTGATTGAACTCGAGCGTATCAAACACCCGCAGTGGTTCGATGAATGGATCCTTTGGGCCAACGAGAATCCTAATGAAGAAGCCGCTCGAAACATACTCGTCTTCATCAAGGGCAGCCACGACTGCAGTACGATCCGTGTCCCTACCGCCAGGCCGCCACGCAGCAACGTCATTGAGCTTCGGAGGTCCGGATCATGACAGATCTCGTTAGGCTCTCACAGATCGTCTACAATCAACCACACCACCTAACGCCAGCAGCAGGCGAACTGATAGCTGCCGTACTAGCACGTCGCGCTGGGATCCAGTTGCAGACGACCGTCGACCAGCCTGAAATCATCTCAGACGGCTTCGTTGGCGAGCCGGCGTTAGACAAGAACCGACGACCAACAGGATATCGGATCACCAAGTCGGGAGTTGCGATCGTACCTATCACCGGGGAACTTGTTAATCGTGGCGCCTGGTTGGGTGCAACATCTGGGCTCGTTTCTTACGAGGGGCTCCGCCAGACCATCAAAACCGCCGGAAAAGACAGAAAGGTGCGGGCTGTCGTCCTGGACGTCGACTCTCCCGGTGGCATGGCTACGGGTATGATCGAGACGGCAGCTCTAGTCCGAGAACTCGCCAAGTCAAAGCCGGTCCTTGCGGCGGCAAACGGCATGATGGCCAGTGCTGCCTATGGTATTTGCTCCGGCGCGACGCGCATCTACACCACCCTAACCAGCCATCTTGGATTCATCGGGACACTTGTGATGCACCTAGATCGGTCTGGTGAAATGGATCAGCGCGGTTGGAAAATTACGCCCATCCACGAGGGTGCCCACAAGGTCGACGGTAACCAATTTAAACCGCTGCCGGAGCCTGTTCGGCAAGATCTCCAGCGCTCGTGCCAAATAATGCAGAAGATGTTCGTTGCAACAGTCGTTGCTGGCCGCCCGATGACTGAGGCTGAAGTTCGTGGCACCGAAGCGCGCATCTTTCTCGGCAGAGAAGCCGTCAGACGCAAACTTGCAGACAGCATTGCGTCCTTTGACGAAGTGGCAGCGCATGCAGCCTGGCTTGGTCGCATGCCAGCGACTCGCTCTGCGCGCGCGAGAGCGGTGCCGAAGAAGGTGCCAGCCGTAGCCACGGAAGAGGCAACCGTCAGAACTTTATCGATGCGTGGTGCCCGCCTTGCCGACATCGCAAACCACAAACGGGGAGCCTAGCATGAGCGTATCATACGCACCGACTCCAAGACCGCACCAATGCGGGCCATATCCCGCACCCGTGCTCTCCGGGAAGCAAGACCGACACAATTCTGCGCTTCGAAACGAACCAGATTCTAACCCGCGACTCCAGTCACCCATCGGCGACTCCAATCCCGTAGAACTGGTGCGGCACCAAGCACTATCAGGTTGCCCGAATGCGCATGCGAATTTCTTGTTGATCGAACTTCAAAGCGCCTGGCCTGGCGGAGCTGTTTTGGCGGCTCGGGACGTGAGAAACGCATACTCTGAAATCTGCATGATGGCCGGGGTGGAGCCGTTGGCTTGGCTGCGAGTTAGCCGACGGCTCCGAGAATTGACCGGTCATCCAAAGGCAACGGAGTGGCGTGCCGGAAAGCACGTTGTCATCCAACGAATTCCACCCGTTCCAGAAACAGGAGAGTACGCGTGACAGTCAGAAATGAAAGGCTGGATCTTGAAACCGCAGCTCGCGTTTTTCGCGATGACCTTGTTCCAGACATTCAGCAGCTATCTCGAAAATAATATTGCAGACATGACACCGATAGAGTCGAGGTGCACCAAGCTTGAATTGCATGCGACTGTTGTTCGGCTCGCACGCAATCCAGCCGAATCCAAAAAGGTACTTACCAGTCTCGAAGCTGCCTGCGGGGGCGCAGCACCGCGAAATATCGCTAGGTGGAAGTAAAATTGCTGACCTGACAACCTGACTTTTGAGCAGGTGAATGCTGCAAGTATTCAAACTGCCAATACTTGCAATAACTTCGCCATCCGGGACTTTCGACTCATTCTTCCCTTGTTTCAAGACCTGTCAGGCCGTGTCAGGTCGGCCAAGTTCATCAGCAAAAGGAATGCAACTTGACGGAGTTTGTGACTCGAGCGTAGGTCGCAAGACGACTTGGTCTCAGCCGCCAGATTATCGCTGGTTTAGTCAAATAGGATAAGCTTCAATACGATGGCAGAGATACCCCCCTTCACAAAAGCACTGGTCGTTAACCAAGTAGGAACGGCCAATCGAGGCTTTGATTATTCTTACCGTTCGTATCTTGCGTCTTGGCAGGTTCACGCCATCCTGGCAAACTGATTGTTCCTCGAAACTGAACCTCGATACTTCTGATTTTTCTGCAGATTATGTGATTTGTGATGCTTACCACAATTGAAGACTGGCTAACTGCAGTTGGATTACAGAAGTACGTAGAAGTTTTCGTTGAGAATGAAATCGATTCATCAGTACTGAGCGAATTGACGGAAGACGACCTCAAAGAGCTTGGTCTTCCCATGGGGCCGCGGAAGAAGATAATTGCTGCGGTACGTGAGGGCTCGCTGAGCGAAGCATCGGCTGACGATCACCATACTTCGGCAACAGAAAAAGGTCTTTCAGCAGAGCCTGAACAAGCATCTAGCAATGAAGCCGAACGACGCCATATGACGGTCATGTTTTGCGACGTTGTGGGATCAACCGATTATGCAACCTCGCTTTGTCTAGCCCCCTGTGTCTGGGCCAGTGATTTGCGATTTCTCTAATAGCGTTTCGGGCACTGGCGCACGCATACCGAGGGCGTGGTGCGGGCGGATGTGATTGTATTGTTTGAGCCACGTGTCGATGACCACCTGAGCCTG
>JBCDBQ010000063.1:0-19521 GCA_039183375.1 Pseudomonadota bacterium | reverse complement strand
GCCTGCTGCTCGTTGATCAAGCCCGCAGACAAGTCGGCATCGATGGCCATTTGCTTACCGGGCACCGCGTCGAGGGTAAACCGCGCACCGACCTCAGCAATACGTGTTGCGCCTTTGGTGATAACGAGAAAGTTCACGGTGAGCAGAATGATAAAAACGATCACACCGATCACGAAGTCATCGCCCATAAGAAAATTGGCGAAACCGCCAATGACGTGTCCCGCGGCGTCAGGCCCATCGGAACCATTCGCAAGTATGAGACGTGTCGTTGCGACGTTCATGGAAAGCCGCAGCATCGTTGCAATAAGAAGGATCGTTGGAAAAGACGAGAACTCGAGCGGCTTGTTGATCCACAGAGAAACCATGAGAATGAGAACGGACAAGGCAATCGATATTGCCAAACCAAAGTCAACAAGTATGGGCGGCAGCGGAATAAAGAGAATCGTGAGGATCATCACGATCCCCATCGCAAAACCAATATCCTTGAACCCACTCTTGGAGGTTGCTCTTGGCTCAGCGATAGCTTCGCTCATACCGACATTCCTTGATTGTCCTCACACGATCATGTGTGAGCGGGCAGTGGCTTCTTTCGCGCCCTTCAGAACCCAGTCTCGATGCGGCCGTAAACGTTCTCGGTAAACGCATAAATGACAGCACCCATGAACGGCGCCGTTAACGCGAGGACGATGAGGATGACCAAAATCTTTGGGATGAAGGTCAAGGTCACTTCCTGCACTTGCGTAAGCGCCTGCAAAAGAGCGATCGATGTCCCGATGAACATGGCAGCAAGCACAGCAGGGCCGGATGCAATGATCACGGCCCAAATCGCAGCTTGTCCAAGTCCTAATGCATCTGCTTCATTCATGTGATCAAGACACCGGCATCCAGCTGCACTTCACCACCATTTGTCAGAATGGCCCGCGCGCCGCTTTGAGTGAGGAGCACGGATTTCACCTCTCCGCTAACGCTGCCGTCGCTCGACGTGAGTGTCCGACCGATCAAGCCATCGACCTGCGAGACGGCGGATAACGTCAACATCTGATCAAGCTTTGCGTTCGTCTGAATGGTCTGCTCAACCTGGGAAAACGTCGCAAGTTGCGCCACTTGTTCAGTCGAATCCATAGGATTGGTCGGATCCTGGTTTTCGATCTGCGCCACCAGCAGCCTTAGAAATGTATCGTAGTCGACCGTCGCGGCCTGGCTGGTCGAGTTGGCAGTTGATGCCGTCGTGGCTGATGTCGTTGCGTCTACCTGCATGTGCCTTATTCCCCTGCCTCTGCAGTCAGAAGCTCACGCTCTGACCTTTGATGTGCTTGGCTTTCCGGCTTGCTGATCCGCTCATGATCAAACAAACCCCGCAAAACCTTCAACGCATGGAAGTAGCCTTCCTTGGCGACGTGCTGACGAACTACGCAAAGGCCATCGCGAACAATCTCGTTCTCGGCCGTTTCCGCCATTTCAAACAAGTTCTTGTCCAGAGTGGCCCGATGGTCCTCGGTTCCATCACGCTCCATCATCATTAACTGGATGACATAGTAGATCTGCTTGAGGGGCGTCGTGGCCTGGTCCGGTTGCATCACATGATGTTCGAGCAGAAAATTCACATCGTTCAGAAACTCGATGGCGACCTTCCGGTCGACCTTCAAGACCGCCCCGTTGACGAATAGACGGCTTCCAGCTTTAAGATGAAATTGGAGCGACTTCGTCATTTAAGCCCATCCCGAATGGTCTTTGAGATATCAATGATCGGTTGCAGGCTTTCTGACTTGCCACTTCGGATCTCATCACTCTCGCGCAGGATCCAGATGCCAATCGAGATGAGATCGGCACGCAACTCTTTCGGTAGCGAGTTTTCCTCGCTGCCAAGATCTTCAAGCAGCACGAGCCACAGCTGCCCTGTGAAGACGAGTGCCTCAATTGCTTCCTTGGACTGCGGACCAATTGCTTCGGCTTGTTCGAGTAACTCGATTGATCTATCGAGCGCCCGTCGCTCTCGCTCTCGCTCCGTGTTTGGCGATTCCGCGACAACTTCTGCATACGATACCTGGTGCATTCTACTCTCCCCTCTCATTCAATCCAAATACAGTGGCCATTGCCTGCCGCTTCCTGCGAAGACTTATAAGAAGTCCAAAAGCGATAGGCGTTGGAGACGTGCGGTCAGTGCGTATGATGTCTCAAGCTGCGAGGTTAGCTCATTGATCCGCGTTGAAACCTCATAAGGATCGACACCTTCCAACTGAGAAAGATTTTGCTCAAAAACACTCTTCTGCAATTCTGCCCTTTCGTTCGCGTCCTTAACGCGCTCTTGCGATATGCCGATGTTGGTTCGCATATCGTTGATGCCAAAGATCGCATCGCCCAATTTGCTCACCGCAGCATCAAAAACGACGGCGTAAGTGTCTGCACTGAGCCCCTCTGCACCGAGGTCCGCGACCATGGTGTAGGCCTCGAACAGCGAGCGAATTGCAACGTCGTTGGCATTGGCCGAGGTTTGAATTGTTGTCGAGCTTGATATGCGGCTCGTCATGTTCTCGCTCGAAGCCTGAGACCAGTTGGCTTGCCAGTTTGCGAGATCAAACTCAGCGGTAAAGTCGTTGCTAAGAAACGTTTGCATTTGTGCCGCCGTGATCCCCGACACGCCCGGATCAGTTTGCGACACGCCAAAAGCCGTCAGGAATTCATTGTCAATCTGCTGCTTGGGCACAGATGTGGGACTATCGAAATAATTGCCCAGCGGCGGTGTGCTCGCATCAATTCCGGAAAACACATAGGCGCCCCCGGTTGACGATCTCAACAGTTCTTCAGCTGCGCCAATGGCAGACTTAGCAGCCTCAACAGCCGTATCGCGTTCGCCCCCTTGGTTGGTTGCCAGTAGGGTCGCCAAAAACTCCTCGGCTCCTTCGACAAGACCGGACAAGGCCAGTTCGCTGACCTCAAGGCGGGTTGAAACCGACTGCGATGTTGCGGCAAAAGTCTCAAGCCGCTCGATCTCACCGCGCATGCTGACAGACCGTTGGATGTCATATCCAAGCTCGAGGCCTAGATCATGATAACGTCCGCTCGCCAATTCTCTTTGGGCACGAATGAGGTCTTGCTGAGCCTCACCAATGGTTTGGCGGTGCACCTGCGTCAGGCTGAGTGACGACACAAATGTAGTTTTCATCAGCCTACCTCACCGCAGCAAATAGTTCGTTGAACATTTGATCAATCGTGGTCATCAGGCGGGCTGTTGCCTGGTAGCTTCGCTCGACTTCAAGCATCAGCAGCATCTCTTCGTCGAGATTGACCCCCGTGGCCCGTGACAACGCCTCCTGTGCAGTCGTAGCAAGGGCCGAGGCACTGTTGAGCTGAGAGTCCCTCTCACTGCGTTGTTGCGAGATCCATGCAATCGACTGATCAGCGAAGGACATGAGATCCGTCGAAGTTTCGAGATTGGCATTTACGTCGAAAGACTGATCCGACTGCAGCGCTTGGCTCAGTTGATCCAGACGGTCACTGAAGCCTACGGAACCTGTCGTGTTGTAAAGATAAGTTGTACCGAGCGGATCTGATATGGCGCCGTTGCGAAGAAGCCAGATGTTGCCACCGGCGTCAGGATTGACATTATCATTGACGGCAATGATGCCAGCCAGTCCTGGCACAATCGTACCACCGGCTGGAACACCTGCCGCACCAGCATAAGTGAAAAGGCCTGGTTGATCAGGGGCGCCACCGCCGGTTTGATCGCTTTCGGCAAACGATGTCACCAGTCCCCGTGCAATCTCGTCCAGCTGGTTTTGCACCGCTGGGGCAATTTCATCGCGAAGCGCTAACAAGCCAACAAGTGAGCCTGACTCGCTCCCCCCGAACGAACCCGATTGGCTGAACTCGACGCCGTCGATGGAGACAGAACCGCCCGAAACGCCAGCTGTCAAAACTCCGGACGGTTGAAAAACGATCGACCGTGGGTTTGTTTCAAAAAGTGTCAGCCCGCCTTCAGTCATGATGACAAGATCATCGTTCTCACGGGCGATCGTGCGAACACCAACGATATTGGAGATATCCGCAAGGACACTATCGCGTCGATCCTGCTGATCAGTCACATCGCGGTTGCTAAGCGTGCCATTGACGATCTCATCATTGACGGCTTCAAAATCGCTGAGCAGTTGATTGAGATTGCTGACAGCACGACCAATGTCAGCATCTGCAGTTGAGCGAACCCTCTCGACCAACCGCGTTGAATCATTCAGCGAACCAACCAGGTTAGTCGCTGTTGCAAGCGTTGCCTGGGCAGCCGCATGATCCTGCGGTGCTGCGGCGAAAGCAGCCAGGTTGTTCTGCAATCGGGATAGCTGCTCAGTTGGTGAAACGCCATCACCGGGCTGGCCGACGATTTGATTGAGCTCGTTCAAACCGGATAACACAGCCTGATGTTGTGCAACTTGCGTGTTGGATTCTCTCGCACTGTGCGCCAGACGGGCATCGACCGTCCGCTCAATCGAACCGAGCCTCACCCCACCGCCATAGCTCCGGATCAGCTCCGCGCTTTTGCGCGTAGCTGACGGATCATTAGCAGCCTCAATGTTGCGAGAAGCGATTGAAGCACGATCGGCATTCGTCGAGAGACTCGAACGCGCTATGTCAAAGGCTAGAGAGAGGCTCATGTCACTTCCCAGTATGGTCAGAACCAACAAACATCAGGACAAACGCAAACGCGTCTGATTACCTCTTCAGATTGACGAGAACATCGAGCATTTCAGAACCGGTCTGGAAGACCTTCGAATTAGCCGTGTAACTGCGCTGAGCCTGGATCATTGTCGTAAGCTCGCCGGCAAGATCAACGGTCGAGCTCTCAAGCGCACCAGATTCGATTGTCCCCAGCCCGCTCGAACCAGCTACACCGACACGAAACTCGCCAGCATCAGGCGTTAGCTTGAAAATATTTCCGGTTTCACTCAGCAGCTGATCAGGACTTGCGACGGTCGCAACCGGGATACGGAATTGAGGAATACGTTGCCCGTTGCCATAGACAGCATAAACTGTCCCGTCCTCGGCGAAGTCTACCCTATCAACGTTGGAAGCCGGGTTGCCATTCACGTTGATCGCACTGACCTGGAAGTCGGTGGCGAACTGCGTGAATTCGGACAGATCCATCTCCAAGTTGGAGCCATTCGGGACAGGAATTGTAATACTGTTAGCACTAGCCCCTGTGAGACTACCTGTTGTCGGATCGAACGCAACCGAGGTTGTTACCAGAGGACCAGCTGTATAAGGAAATGAAGCAGTAGGACTTGCAGCATCAGCACGATCGTACGCAGAGACTTCCCACGTGTCGGCCGCAGTCTTCGTCATGTAGACATCGAAGGTTACTTCGCGACCAAGGTTGTCGTAAGCGATAATCGACGACTTACCAGTAGGCGCAGCAGTTGCCGCATTCGCAGAAGGTAAGTTGCCGGCTGCGACGATGGTCGCATCCGCTGGCAGATTCAGTGTTAGCGTTCCCGCTGTTGACGGCACCGTCTCCAGCGCAAACTCGGCAATGTTCACGACTTCCAGACCGGCAGTACCGTTGACAACAGCACCACTTCCCAACAAGCCATCAGGATAGGCAAGCAACTTGTATCCTGCAGCATTAACGAGCTCACCCGTACCATCCGCTACGAATGACCCAGCCCGTGTCAAAAATGCGTTGTCGTCTGCATCTCCAACGATAAAGAAGCCATCACCATTGATAGCCAAGTCTGTCGAGGAAGATGTAAATTGTAGAACGCCCTGCTGCGTAATCGACTGGCGAATATGCTGACCAACCGCGCCTGATGAATATGCCCCGGCCTCCGACGAGACGACGAGAGACGAGAATTCGACAGATGAGTGCTTGTAGCCGGTCGTATCTGAGTTAGCGATGTTTTCACCGACGGTACTCAACCGCGCTGACTGAGCGTTCATACCGGAAACACTTGTTTTCATTGCACCGAACAAGCTCATGTCATCGTCCTATCTCTCATGAATTCGATTTATGGACGATAGTCGCAAGAGCTTGTCTGAGGCTGGAAAGGAGCGAAGCGTCAGCAGGCTTTAGCTTGTAAGGCAGCGATCCGAGGTGTTTCAGAATGGATTATCCAAGCGGAATCCAGGTACACGAGACAAACTCGAATACTGAGAGAATGTACCGATCAATTTCCCTTTTGAGCGCCACCAGCTCTGCAAAGATATGCAAATTTGAGTCTGATCATTTCTGCTCAGGATTGATCATTATTAATGTGGGCCACTTGCCATACCAGGAGGCCAGTTCAATCCATGGTAGTTTAATATGCATGCTGATTTTAAGATTCTTTTTTGCAACAGCACCCGACATCCGTCACTTGGCTGACACAAATCACGGCAGGCGACAGCCCAATTCGTAATCAAGACAAAGAGCATTCGAGAACGATCATAAACTGTGATCGGCCCGATCGTGGACGGAGCAGTGTTCTGGGCATGCGCGTGCTACAGGATGGTCCCAGCTGCCGTTGCGACAGAGTGAATAAACAAGGATTTATATGTTTATGATCAATGAGTTATATAGAAAATATCTGAGCTCATAGCTAACGTTCCAACCTTTAGGCAGGTCAAAGAGCGGCTGATGTCAATGCCGAAAGCTACAACCAAGCTGCTACACCAGAGACCGTCACATCGGAGACGGTCTCATCCCTGAAAATTTGCGCAAATCGCATAAACTCATACTTGCAACAACTCGCGTTAATCAGTGGCCAAACAGTTCCGAACTGATTGACGAATCGCTGAAAAAATAGATCATGAGCACAACTTCAGATTGTAAACATCAGTCCATAACCTTTCCCAAGCAATTTCCTGGCAGCCGCTTCCGCGGTCGCCAATGGCCCGATTGTGGCGCAATCCGGCGACGCAATCGAGTTTGGAATTTGCAGGAGGAGGGGAGTTATTGACCGCAACGGTTAAGACGAAAATTGGTTTGTGTTGGAATTGGCTTTGTAGTGTTGAGGGATGCTACGGGCAGAAACTAAGAGACGGATCGACAAGTAGTTAATTGGGGCGACTACACTTCGCTGCCTTTTCGGGGGAAGGCTAATATGATTGTAATTATCGACGAACGGGAGATCGTCAAAGATGGTTTTGAGTCTGGCTTCAGCCGTGAGGGTGTTTCAACCGCGGGTTTTTGTCCGATGGATTTCGGCGAGTGGGTTGGAGCGGTCGAGAAAAACGACATCGACTCGATTGAAGCTTTTTTGATTGGCAAATGTGAAGACAGGGCAAACATTACCGAGAAAATTCGGCAAAGATCAGAAGCCGCTGTTATTGCAATGAATGATGGCAAAGCCCTCGAGGAAACTCTTCGGCTGTTTGGAGCTGGCGTCGACGATGTTGTCGGAAAACCGATTCATGTCCGTGAATTGTTAGCTCGTATCGCAGCGATTGGCCGTAGACGTGGCAGCGAAGCTGAAGAAACCCAACAAAAGGACATCGTCATTTTCACCGACGGACGCGACCCGCTGATCGGTGGAGAACCTATGTGTCTGCCTCGACGTGAACGCAGAATACTGGACTACCTCTTCGCCAATCGCGAACGACGAGTAACGAAAGCCCAGATATTCAACAACGTTTATGGACTCTTCAACCAGGACGTTGATGACAATGTCATCGAGAGCCACATCAGCAAGCTACGAAAGAGAATTCGATTGAAGATTGGTTACGATCCAATCGACTCGAAGCGACACCTTGGCTACAGGCTCGTCACCATGTAAATCGAAGAGATCATAGCAGATTGCGCATGGCCAGATCAGAGATGATCTGGCCATTTTCTTTTATGAAAAAGAAACCGCTCGGTCACAGAGTGTCATCGATTTCTAAGGTCGTTCAAAAGCGATTTAGTGAGACAAGATATCAGATCTGCACTGTCGTCTTCCACCAAGTCTGCCAGAACCGCTGCTTTCTTTCGAACCATCTCTTCGGTCTTTGCAGGCGTCTCTGCCATCATCCAACCGAGATTGTATAACTCGTCATTGATTGGGTCCACGAGTGCTTCGAGCGGTTCAGGCGTTGCCCAGACACTAGAGCCTCCTCGAACAGCCCCGTTGTAGTCCTCAATAAAGCCATTCCTAACCTCGACAAGTTTGGAATACTTCTCGGCCACCGCATCGAGTGTCGTAACGCTAGCGGCGCCCTCAATTGACGAATTTTCCAGTGCATTTGAAGTCATTTTATCCCGCTGTTTTTTGCTTGTAGGAGACTGCATCGAACAATGACTAAGCACACTGGATATATGACTCGATCTTCAAACTCTTCCGTTGTGAATGAAAATGAGACATTTATCCACAAGAGAGAGAAACTCGACTGAAAAACAGCATTTTGCCATATTTTCAGATCGGGCGTTAAATCGTTATATCCCGAATTCCCATTTGACAGCACCATGCACACTTCTTTGCTCACCAAAGAACCGGGGTAACCTCCTGTTTCGCGCACTCGTTTCCTACACGCCTAGTTAAACGGATTGGCCGGCCCAATCTGCGAAAATTCTAGCAAGTTTCGCGAATCGAAATTGCGAGGTTCATGGTGCTCAAAGCTTGTAGACCGCAACAAGGATAACAACCGCCAAGAGACCGAGGATAGCCCCCCTTACAATAGCATCGTGCAAATTTGCACGGGCTTCCTCTTCCCTTTGAATGCGTGTCTCCACGTCTTTCAGACGATCAACAGCATCGTGCGCGCGCGCTAGCTCCTTAAGCTTTGGATCAAAGGCCATGCTGCAGAACTATCACTTGCCCCTTGCCGGGAACTTGCGTCGCCCTATTGAGGATTGCAGGTGAACTCACTTGCAACAATAATAATAACGCTCCGTCTTCAAAACAATTCTGTAGAGACCACATCCTCAGACTGTATCGATAAGACTGTGAGAACCAGTACGACTAGACCAACTGAAATTGGCTTTCGACCACTTCGAATCCGAAGATCATGCCGGCAACGATGTCCCATCCGGATGAATGTCCGACTCGATCAATCTCATCAGTCAGATTTGAAATCTCTTCTTGTCGCCCTCCCAGAGCAGCGATTGCGAGAGTATGCAGCGGCTCAATCGTTCGTCCTTGTGAGGCATGGCTGAGGTGTCCGAACGATACTCTGTTTGTAGTTTTCTCAGCAACGGGGCCAATGATGGACCAAACAGCAGCACATGCTTCGAAATAACCTGCAACGTGCAATGCAATCATGAACCCGCCGAGGAAATCATCTCCTGATGGCGTCAGTCCGTTGCCAAACCCAATGAGAGCAGAAAGGGCCTTGAGATCGCCATCCGAACCCTCGAGCTCGAAATGCTCATTGCATATGGCTGCCAATGATCGAACGACGTTTGCACCACCATACGCATGCACCAAAGTATCGGAGAGGCTTATAGCGGATAACCGAGAATTTATGATCTGCTTCAGTGCTCGAATTCCGCGGTTCAATGATGCCCTGGTCCATGTCCCCCGTTGAGTCTCTGGACGCCAAACATTCATAAATGTCGCGTCAAATCTAAAAGCCCTATCGACCACCACAAAGCGATCCGCGATCCTAACAGTCGCTCCAACTTCCAAGCCCACCGACTTCCAGCTCAAAGATGTTGGAACGTCTAAAACGAGGTGCATCGGCCCGTCCGGCACGTCGGCTCGGACCACACACGCCAGCGTGCCATCAACATCGAAGTAGAAACTGCTATCAAAAACAGCAACGACCGCTCCACGACCGCCTCTCGCGATCAGATTGCTGCCGGCAACGCCGCAGCTTCGGATTGGAAAACGATACAGATGATCAACAGTTGCGGGCAGCATCAAATGTGGCTTTGGTTATAGTACTCATCATTCGTCTGGCAACACCTCTAACGCCAGGCGAGCCGCATTAGCATTGGACCGAGCAACCTGAACACCCTCGGCCTGTAATTTCGATATCTGAGCCAAGCGTGACTGTGGATCAGAATCAGTTCCTGTCACTGACGCAATAACGATTGGCCGCTTCCGTTCGTCCACTTCCCGTAGAACTGATGTCACCTCACCTGCCGGGTCCGCAGCTGAACCAAACCCGATAACAATATCCAACAGGACAACAGCTGTCTGAGATGACTGCAGAGCTTCACGCAGAACCGGACTTCGGACCGTTGGATCGATCATAGGGTGCGGTCGACCTCTGGTATACTCGTCGGCGCCAAGATCAAGCATCGCGTGCGCCTTGCTTTCCGACCGAGCATCACTCAAAGAAGGAAGCAGCACATTGGATCGTATCGGCAGGCCTGCTTCTGCGAATATCACCTGCGCCTCAGCACAAAGCGTTCCTCCAGAAAACAACCCTTGAACGACCTCTCCGGTGCCAGATTTGGCAAAATCCAATTCACTGGCAAGGCCGAGGCTTGCAACTTGTCTACCTACTGCAAGTTCCGCAGCGCTTTCCAGCGTGAATGCCTGACTAGCATTAGTCGGCATAGTCAAGGGCGGTGAGCCTATAAAGCAAACTGTTGCAGGTTTCTTCGAACGCGAAACTCTATCCAGGATTCTGGTCGCAACATCATCAGGAGGTGGCTTTGAGATAATGACGACATGCTCAGTTGCGGCATCTTCATCGAGAAGGTCCAAAGCCATGAGGGTCGATATCCCGCCGACATCCTGACTTAGATCGCGCCCGCCAACTCCGATTGCGTGAGAGATCCCACCATCCAGATGATCAATGAGGCACGTCACCTCCTGGATACCTGTCCCGGAGGCTCCAACGATACCGATATTGCCTCGCCTGACGACATTCGCAAATGCCAGCGGCACGCCGTTCAAGATGGCAGTACCGCAATCTGGCCCCATCGCAAGAACACCGCTTTCCTGAGCTTCACGTTTAATTGCAACCTCATCCTCAAGACTGACGTTGTCACTGAAGATCATCGCATGAAGGCCTCGGCGAATTGCCTTACGCGCTTCAGCTGCAGCAAACTCTCCTGCAACAGAAATGAGCGCCAAGTTGGCATCGGGCATGCCGTTGACCGCGGCGCGCAGACTCTTAGGACGCCAAGCCTCTTCCGCCTGCCCATTTCGCTGCGAGCGTCCGAGCAAGTTGTTTGCCTCCAGCAGCGCGGCGCTGGCCGCCTCGTCGGTTGCTGCGCGGATCCCAACGACCAAATCTCCGCCCATCGCATGACGTCCCGTCTCGTCAAGTAATCGGGCATCATCCATGAGGGCTAGATTGGCGGGTGTTCCCATCATCAGTGCAGCTTCCTGCACCCCCTCAATCTTCATGAGTGATTGCGAGAGTCGCATCAATGCAACCGAGTCGACGTAGTGATCGCGCCGAACTTCACTGATAACAACTTCGCTCATGACACACCCATCTCATCCGCCAAAGCGAGCAGTGCAGCTTCAAAGCAGGCCATCGGCGCCCGCACAACACCTGCGCCCACCTGTCCAATTCCAGGCTCTTTATGTGCAATGCCGGTGTTGATGGTTGGAACCAAACCCGTTTCGACGACATAGCGAACATCAATGCCGGTTGGCACACCCGCGTAATCCAAAGCGGGAATGCCCCACTCAGGGTTCTCTCCGCGCGTGATTTCTCTCATGGCATGTGTGAAGTTGGCCGCTTCAGACGCAGCACCAGCTCCGACAAAGCCGGCAACCGCGGGGGCCGCTGCCATAGCAAATCCGCCAAGACCAATCGTCTCGACAATCGTTGAATCTCCCATATCAGGATTAGCATCGGCCTCACTATAGCCTGGAAAGTACAGCCCCTCCGGCATCTCCACAGGCGCCGTAAACCAACGATCACCAGTCCCGCTAACGCGGATGCCAAAATCAGTTCCATTCCGGCACATGGCTGTCACGATGCTCGAGTTCCGGATGTCGCGCACTGGATCCATGAGCGCCTTGCCAAGCGCCATCGCGATATTGAGAAAGAATTGATCGTTGCTGGCGACAAATGCCAACACCTTGGCAAGCTCGTCGGTATTGCGCGATGTAGCGGCCAAGGCGGGCGCAATCGCACGCAATGTGAGACCGGAACAACCGACATTCCGTTGATGCATCTCGTCGCCCATCGTCAGGCCGCGGGCAACGATGGGCTTCAAGGCAATCCCACCAAGATGGCGCAGTCCAGCCGCCATAGCCGGCCCCAATACGTCTCGCAGCCAGGCCAATCGAGCGCGCACTTCCTCATCGTTGCCACCGAAACGCATGACCTTGCCAAGACCTTCGTTGATCGTGCAGTAAGCACGGTTTCCGAATGACCGGTTCTCAACGACCATGACAGGCTGCGTAACAGTTGTGAGACCTGTCATTGGCCCAACTGCGTCGAAGTGATGGTTAGGATGAAATGCGAATTCGCCTGCGCCCGCCATTTGCGCCGCGGTATCAAGATCTGTTGCCCAGCCCTCGAATACCGCAACACCCATGATCGCACCGCGCATCGGGCCGCACATATCATCCCAATCCACGGGAGGACCGGCATGCAGAATCATTTTGTCTTGAAGCTCGGGCATTGCATCGCCCGCTGGAACGACATCAATGAGGACAGGGTCTCCTGCCAAGATGCGCTCGAATGCATCTAGATTGGCTGACTCAATTGCCTGCATGAGTCTTACGTTCCAAGTTTGGAGAGTAGCTTTGCAAGTTCAGGATTGCCATTTGCTGGCGGTTTCCAATCCACTTGCACGACCTCGACACCTTGCTTCGCAAGATCACTCGCAAACATTTCGAGCCCAACGTTTACCACCTTCAATGGGGCTTCGATCAGTCCTTTTGGTACTTTCTTATTCATCTATTGATGTCCTACTAAATCTCGCCAAGCAGAAATTGTGTCTCCGGTGCTTCAGTGATCAAAGACAGGCAATCTCAGCGGACGCTCCGCGCGAATTCTCTCAAGTCATTGATAAGCAGCTCGGGCTCCTCCATAGCTGCAAAATGGCCGCCTCGTGGCATCTCCGTCCAGCGCTGGACATTGAACAGACGCTCCACGTAGCTGCGTGGCGGCCAAGCCAACAACTCCTTCGGAAACAATGCACAGGCTGTCGGAACTTCGACGCGGCGACCATCAGTGCTCATGATGCGGCCGCCCTCTTCGCGCCGTCCATAGTAGATCCATGATGCCGTGTTGAAGGTTCGCGTAACGATGTAAATCATTATGTTGGTGAGCAGGGCGTCCTTGCTGTGCGCGCTTTCGATGTCATCACCATCCGTATCGGACCATGAATTGAATTTTTCGATCAGCCAGGCAGCTATTCCGACCGGGCTATCCATCATTGCGTAGCTCAGTGTCTGCGGCTTGGTCCCTTGTTGCGTACGGTAACCTTCTTCCGTTTCTTGCTCGCGCAGGAAGCGTGTTTCCCACTCTCGCTCTTCTTGGTTCTGCGGACCATCAGGATGGCGCACCATCATGATGTTGAGATGGACAGCCTTACATGCTGGCGCCGCATCGAAGCCCATCCAGCCTGATACTCCGCCGCCCCAATCGCCGCCTTGGGCCAGATAGCCATGGTATCCGAGAACATCGGACATCAGATTGGCAAACAACCCAGCAACCTTGCGCGGGCCAATCGGACGAGATGGCCGCCCGGAAAACCCAAAGCCCGGTAGCGAGGGCGCAACGACATCAAAAGCATCTTCTTCGCGACCACCAAAACGCTCTGGATGGGCTAATGGCTCGATTACGTCTCGAAACTCGGCAATGGAGCCGGGCCAGCCGTGACTAATGATGAGTGGCATTGGAGCAGGTCCACTGCCCTTCTCATGGATGAAGTGGATATCAAGGCCTTCAATCGGTGCCACAAAGTGAGAGAATTTGTTTAGCTCAGCCTCGTGCTTCCGCCAGTCATACGCTGAGACCCAATAGTCACAGAGCTCTTTCATGTAATCCAGATTTGCACCGTAAGCCCAACCGCCATCATCGGGCATTTCATGCCAAGGGTAATTGGCAACACGCTCGCGAATGGCGTGCAGGGTTTCGTCCGGTATGTTGATTTGGAAGGGACGAAGATTACTCATAGTTGCTTCCAAGACCTCGCTTCATGGCACCACCGGGCAACGGACTATCCTCAATCGGCAAGTGGTCTCCGCTTGTACCAATCGTGCGCCTGCTCATAAGCGTAAGCAATTCGATAAACACGGGCTTCCTGCCAGGCATGGCCAACAAGCTGGATCGCCAACGGCATGCCACCACTTGAGAACCCAGCAGGTAAAGCAACAGCCGGTTGTCCCGTCACATTGAAAGGTTGTCGGCACTGACGCGGGTAAACACGGGCCATTTCTTCAGCGTCGTTCAATGGTGGGGCAGGATCCAGGCTCGATGCAGTGATCAGACAATCGAGCCCTTCCATTGCCGTAATGGTCGCCTTGGTCAGCCGCGTCCGCAATCGCATTGCATCGATATAGTCTGCCGCCGATATTCCAGCTCCCGACAGAATACGTTGGCGGCCCAGCGCACCATAGTCACCCGGTCGCTCCGCAAGGAACTTCCGATGGATAGCAAATGCTTCCGAGCCGAGAATGGTTCGGTTGCAAGTTGCATACTCACCAAGCGGCGGCAGCTGAATCTCGTGCACCTCGGCACCCAGCCTACGCAGAGCTTCGGCCGCATCATCGACCGCCTGCGCCATTTCAGGGTCAGCCGTTTCATCACGATCGTAGAAGTGCCGAACATGGCCAATTTTGAGACCTTCAATATCTCTGCCGATTTCAGCAGAAAAGTCCGGCACCGCAGTGTCAATACTGCCGGGATCATCTCGATCATAACCGGAAAGCACCTGCAATAACGCTGCGTTGTCTCTAACAGTGCGAGTCATCGGCCCGATATGATCGAGCGAGTAGGAGAGCGGAAAAACACCGCGCCGCGAGACCCGTCCATAGGTCGCCTTCATTCCGACGATCGCGCACATGGAAGCCGGGTTTCGAACAGAACCACCGGTATCGGTACCAAGAGCGGCAGGCAGCATACCCGATGCCAAAGCAACACCAGACCCTGACGATGATCCGCCTGGAAAGTGCGCGCCACCCCAAGGATTGACAGCTGGTGGCCAAGGTAGATCAAAAGATGGGCCACCAATCGCAAACTCGTGTGTCGACAGCTTTCCCATCGGCACCGCGCCAGCCGCCTTCAATCGTGCCGTGACGACAGCGTCTGTCTCGGCAACGTGATCCTCGAAGATCTTCGAATGACAAGTGGTCCTCACACCTGCGAGATCGATAATGTCCTTCAAGCCGAAGGGAATACCCTGCAATGATCCTTTTATGCGCCCGGCCGCAAATTCAACCTCTGCTGCGCGGGCCGCTTCCATTGCCAATTGCTGAGTTTGCTCGATAAACGCATGATAGGTTGGATCAAGTTTTCCGATGCGTGCGAAGAGAGCCTCAGCAAACTCCACTGGCGACAACTTACGACGCGCCATAAGATCCGCAGCTTCAACAATGCCGATGTACGCCAGTTCCGTCATGACCGGCCTACACGTCGATCAGTTGGATCAAACGTATGTGCTGGCTCTTCCACCCAATGAATATCTTTTGGAATGCGCTGCGAGAGCGCCGTTGAGTTCTCAAGTACTGTCTTCAGATCTTCCGGAAACTGCTTCGCAAGCAACTCAAGTCCGAGTTCACTCGCCTTGCGTTCAATATCATCCGGTGTCATTGCATGATCCCAATAATCTAATCACTGTCGAACAAGCGGCCAGTCCTATTTACAGTGTCATCCACACGTCCCACGAACGCAACAGCAATATCACAGGTAGAGACACACCTCGGTCTCATAAGGTTCAATTTACGACCCAGGCTGCTGGCTGGTGAGGGTGAAATTTGGCAAATCAAAACCGAGATCAGAACTGATCAGTTGCACGTGAACTAAGTGACTTGCCGCCAATAGTCCGCATCTTGATAGTCAGTCGGGTCTTCGATGCCGGCAACATGAAACGCCTCGCGGCGCTCGACGCATGTGCCGCAACGACCGCAGTGGATCTCACCACCCTTATAGCAAGACCAGGTGTCATTGAACGGAGTATCGTAACTTGCACCAACAGTGACAATATCTGCCTTGGTCATCTCTACGAATGGTGTGTAGAGCTCAGTCGGATTTTCACCATCAAGAGCGTGGCGTTGCATGTCCGCGAACGCATCTAGAAACGCTGGTCGGCAGTCAGGATAGATGAAATGATCGCCGCCATGCATAGCCGCGCCAACAGCGCTAATTCCGCGCGAGGCCGCAATTCCGTATGCAATCGTCAACATAATGGCATTGCGGTTCGGCACGACAGTGACCTTCATCGTCTCTTCCGCGTAATGCCCGTCAGGAACCGACACATCGTCAGTCAATGCCGATCCAGATAACTGCCGACCGATCCCGGAAATATCAATTATGTCATGACGAACGCCGAGGCGTTCGGAGCAACGCCTTGCGAATTCCAGTTCCTTAACATGACGCTGGCCATAATTGAACGATATCAGGCCGGCAAGTCGTCGCGTGTTTGCAACTTGATAGGCTAGCGAGGTTGAGTCCAATCCGCCGGAACACAATACGAGTGTATCCATTCTCTCTCTTTCTGCCTCCGCGGTCCGAAGCCTGTTCGCATCTTGAAATCTCCAAGTCGACCTAAGGGTCTTTAGAGGACCGATAGCAGTCGAGCTGCCGCACTAGCAAAGACACGAGCGCCCTTAACAATGTGCTCGTCCGATGTATCTTCGGTATAGTGGTGACTGATGCCCCCTATACTCGGCACAAACAGCATTCCGGATGCAATGTGGCGTGCCATAACTTGCGCATCATGACCAGCCCCACTCGGCATTCTCGTATGCCGTCCTGGTGTATGATGCTCCGCGGCGGCCTCCAATGCATCCTGGATTGTGTTGTCCATGATAGCCGGAATACTTCGAGCAATCGTCTCTATCGAAACACGGCACGGGCCGTCTTTATCAGCTTCCTTGACGAGATCATGCAGAACGCCATGAAGCTCCTCTAACTTATCCGGGTTGGCATCTCGAAACTGAAAGATCACCTCTGCCTGACCAGGAATAATGCTCGGGGCACCAGGATCAAGCGTCATCTGCCCGATCGTCCACACTGTGCGAGTCGCGGCATGGCGTTGAAAGGCCTCGTCGATCTTCTGGCACAAACACCGAGCCGCTAGTCCGGCGTCCTTTCTGATTGCCATCCGTGTTGTGCCTGCATGGTTTTGAACACCTTCGAAAACCAACCGATACTGGCAGATGGAGACGATGCTCTCGACAACGCCTACGTCGAGGTCTTGGCTTTCAAGCCAATCTCCTTGCTCAATATGAGCTTCAAGAAAACCGGCATATCGGTTTTCGTCCATACGCAGGCGAGGCTTGCCTTTGAGACCTGCCGATGCCAAAGCATCGCGCAACGGCGTTCCATTCGTTCGGTCCGGTGTTGTGTCTATCATGGCCTCGTCAAGCTCACCGACATACGAGTAGCTACCGAGGAAATTCAGAAAGTGTCCCTCTTCATCGGCAAACGCGATGACATCAATGCCGCGGTCAGCAAAGTCGGAACTTGCTGAGATTACTGTCGCGGCTTCGAGCGCGTAAACAACACCGAGTGCACCGTCGAGCCACCCAGCATGATTCTGTGACTCAATATGCGAACCAGCCAGCAGAACCCGGCCATTTGCCGAAGACTTGCCAAAAACATTGGCAATGCCATCGATATCAGCATCGTGTCCAATGCTTCTCAACTGCTCGACCAGCCACTGGCGTGCTTCCATGTCCTGAGGTGATAGCGTCGGACGGTGAACGCCTGTCTTGTACTTCCCGATTTCTCTCAACGTGTAGAGATTCGAGAGAACACGCTCCGCATTGATGCTGACATCCGCCATCGTCATCCATTTCCTGAAGTAACAGTCACACAACGCGATCCTAGTGCACCCGCTCAGAAAACTCCATTTGTGAAGCGCCGATCACGCTCTCGACTGGAATTGCCTTGATAACCACAGCTTAGTCTACAACAAGGACAAACCCGCTTGGTTGCGGTACCCTGCGGCGGAAATCTTGACGGTCACACGTTACATCTTCAGATAAGCAAACCAATGGGGGTTCATTGATGCGATCTGGACGGGGCGGCGTCTCTCTCACTGTAACGCTTGCAGTCAGTATAAGCCTACTGGTTCTCGTCGCTGTGGCAACGGTCCTTGGGCTCGGTCTCTTAAGCGGCACGCGCAATACGATGACACTCTTGCGCGACAAGTCGGAAATTGTCGTCTCGACAATTGTCAAAAACGTTCGGACCCACCTTCATCCGGCTCAGCGCCAGCTTGAGTTTATCGAGGGTTTGATCGCTGAAGGAAGACTGGATCCAACGGACGAGGATCGTCTCGTCACCATGATGACGGGATCGCTTGCTGCAGCCCCACAGATCAGTGCGATACTGTTCATGAACAATAACTTTCAGACACGCATTATCGGGCGCGTTCCTGGCCAGCCTCCGAGCAAAGTCCGCTTCTTCAGAAGAGATGACAGTGGTGACGCGGTCATGAGTCACGCCATTAAGACAGCAAAGAGCACCAAAGGTCCTGTATGGGGAGAGCCACTTTGGCGTGATCTGCCGCAAGAAACAATGCTGAACCTCAGGGTCGGTGTCCGCCGCGACGGTGAGTTTCTCGGTGTACTCATCGCTGCTGTAAGCGTGCGCCGCTTGTCTGATCACCTAAAGGAGCTGGCTCCGATCGCCGGATCGCACGCCTTTGTCCTCTATGGTAGGGAGCGCGTTCTGGCCCACGCAAACTTGGTGGGATCTGACTTTCCCAGATCAAAGGAAGAGCCACTTCCCAACTTAGGTAGAGTAGGAGATCCGGTTCTAGCCGCCATCTGGCAGACTAAGGAGCGCTATCCACTCGAAATCCTGCAAGGCAGCAGCGACTTAAAAGGCCACGTGCTAAACATCAGCGATGATGAGTACATCTACCTCTATCGCAACATTACCGACTTTGGTGAAAAGCCATGGTTGATTGGAACCTACTTCCGCAGCGCCGACGTCAATTCCGAGATTGTGAGACTCAGGCGCGCGTTGATTGCAGGATTGGGATTTCTGGTTATCTCCGTCATCATTGCGATCCTGCTTGCCAGACAAATTGCACAGCCAATAGTCAAACTGGCAGGAGCTGCTTCCAGCATTGGAGAACTCGAAATCTCGAAGACGTCTGAGCTTCCCGGCAGTATGTTTCGAGAACTGAACCAGCAGGCGCAGGCTTTTAACGCAATGCTCCATGGCCTGCGGTGGTTCGAGGCCTATGTTCCTAAAAAGCTTGTCCGAAAGCTCATTCAGCAAGACGATAGCAACGCCGCACGATCAGAGGAGCGCGAGGTAACCGTAATGTTCACCGATATTGCAGGCTTCACATCTCTGTCCGAGGGAATGCCAGCACCCGAACTTGCAGCACTTCTCAACGAGCATTTCGCGCAACTTGCCGACTGTATCGAGGCCGAGGCCGGTACGGTCGACAAGTTTATTGGCGACAGCGTGATGGCATTTTGGGGAGCTCCGGATGCCCAACCCGACCATGCTGAGCGTGCTGCTCGTGCGGCCCAT
>JBCDBQ010000062.1:0-19535 GCA_039183375.1 Pseudomonadota bacterium | reverse complement strand
CAGGCTCAGGTGGTCATCGACACGTGGCTCAAACAATACAATCACATCCGCCCGCACCACGCCCTCGGTATGCGTGCGCCAGTGCCCGAAACGCTATTAGAGAAATCGCAAATCACTGGCCCAGACACAGGGGGCTAGACAGGTTGCAACCAAGCCAGCACATAGTATGGCCGACATGTCTGCAACCAAGCGGCAAAAACCGGCCTGGGCGGTGGCGTCTGCCTTTGCCGGAGGCATTAGAGCTGAGATGGTGCATGCGCGAGACGATCACCGCACGGCTTTTGCGATTTGGAAGAACGGGCTGTGGTATCAATCCGACCGCTTTGTTGATTCCGCTGGCCGTACAATGCAGCCCTATCCGGCCGACCATCCACTAATTGCCAACAATGTGGTGTTGTTCCCGGACGAGCCTGTTGCATACAGCTCACGCATGCAATTGATCGATGAGGTCCGCCAGTACATTCATCGCTATGTCGATGTCAGCGACAGTTTTGAGCTGATTGCCAGCTACTACGTGCTGCTGACCTGGTTCTATGATTGTTTCAACGAATTACCCTATCTGCGTCTGAAGGGCGATTTCGGCACCGGCAAGACACGGTTCTTGCAAGTGGTCGGCGCGATTTGCTATCGACCGATTTTTGCCAGTGGCGCATCAACCGTTGCGCCTCTGTTTCATATGCTCGATCTGTTTCGCGGCACGCTTATTCTGGATGAAGCTGATTTCCGCTATTCCGACGAGAAGGCTGAGCTGACCAAGATTTTTAATAACGGTAACATGCGTGGCGCACCGGTGTTACGGGCACGCATGAACAGCAAGCGCGAGTTTGATCCGCACGTCTTTCAAGTCTTTGGGCCGAAAGTGATGGCAATGCGTGGTGAGTTTGAAGATGCAGCGCTTGAGAGCCGGTTTATCACACACGAAACGCATCCCGCGCCCATTCGGCCCGACCTGCCGATCAGCCTGCCGGATACTTTTGCTGCGGAAAGTGCTCAGTTGCGCAACAAGCTCTTGATGTTTCGCTTTGAGTACTGGAGGAAGCTATCGGCACCTTCTGATTTGCCGATAGCTTCGCTGCCACCACGCACATTGCAAATGCTGTTGCCAATTCTCACGCTGGCCGACGACGCGCGCGAACGCACGTTATTGCTGGAGATTCTGCAACGGCATCATACCGACTGAGCCGGATTGAAAGAAATTGATTTTGTCTGCGTCATAAAAAGTAACCTCCGTGGCTACATTCGTGC
This sequence comes from Pseudomonadota bacterium, assembly GCA_039183375.1. Lineage (GTDB taxonomy): Bacteria > Pseudomonadota > Alphaproteobacteria > Rhizobiales > Hyphomicrobiaceae > Tectiglobus. The sequence continues at coordinate 18,290 of JBCDBQ010000062.1, read as the reverse complement.
CGCTACTCTCAAGATCTGGTTTCGATAGTATGACCTGGCATGTCGGGACTGTTGTGGTCGTCATGCAATGGCATATGACACGATATACGCATCATCATTTGCGCGGCTACCGCCGCAGAAGCGGTTTGACACAGCGCGACCTCGGTTTGCTGTTGGGGTTTATCAATGGCGCAGAGGTTGGTCGTTATGAGCGATCGGTGCGCTTGCCGACGGTGCAGACTTTGTTTGCCTGCCAGGCGATTTTTGACGTCGATGCCCGCATGCTCTTTCCCGACACGTATCAAGAGATAGAAGCATTAACGCACAAACGCGCGCGTGAGCTTCGCGAGACGCTTGTCATGGATCAACGCACTCTGCATCGCCGCCAAATCCTCAAAACAATCATCGAGCGCGGCCCGCAGCGCACAATAGACTTATGACATCATCCAACCATTCCAAGGAGACAGTGCTCGGGATTCACTTCAACAAGATTGGCTTTGGCTATGCGGTCTTTGAGGGCATTAGCCTTCCTGTCGACTGGCATATCAAACGCGCCGAGGACCGACATGATGGCAGCTTTGGCAAACAGATCTTTGAGCTTCTGGATCGCTATGATCCGACCGTCATTGTTATTCGCAAGTGTCTGCGCAAGGAACCGTGGCCGTGCAGTGATCGCACCAAACGGCGCACCAAGAAACTCGAAGCGATCGCCCGACGCCGCAAGTTACCGGTGTTTACATATTCACGCCTCGACATTCGGAAATGCTTTTCTCGCTATGGCGCCACCAACAAAGACGAGATTGCACGGGCCATCGGCGAACTTGTACCGGAGCTCCAACATCGCGTACCACCGATGCGCCGCTTGTGGGAAAACGAGAGCTACTTAATGGGGCTGTTCGACGCCATTGCACTGATCTTGACTTTCTATTGGTCAGAGCGCCTCAATCAACAGCATCTTTCTTGAGCTGGTGTTTGCAACGCCTTTCTCCTGGAGCCATCGCGCTCGCTTACCCAGTGAGCGCGGGCGCGATGGCGAAGCAGAAAGCGGCCTTTCTTCTGGTGGATTGGGGTGAGCTTAACACGCTCGCAAGATGTCCTTGAAGCCTGACGCACTAGTCGTTCGGCCAGCCAGGTTGCAGCGTCTTTTGGTTCTTCAAGCGGATGCGCCAAGGATCAACGCCCACAGGGTGAAGACGCACCGCGGCTTCATAGACGCGAGCCTGGTCGGTGCGACGCACCGAGGCGCCCAAGAAAAGCACACATAACAATTGAACAACATCTTGGACGACGGGACGGCAAGCACCTAAGCCAGACACACCCGTTGATTGCTCGGCCCATGCCATGTCCACCACGACTGATTGTCACCAGAGAGACAAAAAAGCAGCCTCATCCCGGAAAACGGCTTCAGCGTCGCTGTGCGCCATCAAAGAGCTGGTGAGCCAGGATGGGGCGGATCGTGTTCATCTCACTTGCAGCTTATCGCGGGCATTTCACGTACGCACACGTTATCAGCGCGGACATTATGGTGCTGGGAGGCTATACTATTCACGAACATCGAGATGTCCACAAATCGGACTAAGGCATGAACTGCTAACGGTAGTTCTTTCTTACAATTGTGCGAGTTTGGATTGCGAACTGTAGCTGAGTTGGTGCCTTAGTCGGTTGATACGGCTGCGCGGTATCCGACTATGCGCTTGCCATGAACCCAACTTCTCCGATCGCAATTGTGAACTTTAACAAAAGGATCAATCCATCTGCCCTTTGATGAACTTCGATGCCATCAAAAATGGTTTCAGAGAAAGATATGTCTTTCGATCTTCCTGCTCTGAGAGCGCGGCGCGTGGTACGTCAAATCCGCTAGGGATAAATATTGGATCCCATCCAAAGCCACTGTTACCTCGTGGCTTTGTCGCAATTTGCCCGAGAAGTTCGCCTTCAAAAACGCGACTGCGGGTTCCGTTGTACAGTGCTATCGAACAGACCGCGCGCGCGCTTCGATTGTCTGCTGGAACCAAATCGCAGATTTGATCAAGACTCATGGCTTCCAGAAACCACTTAACGAAGGGACCGGGCAAACCTCCAAACGCCCCAATTTCCAACCCAACATCTTCAACGAGGACCGGAAGTCCGAGGATCGCATGCGCGCGTTCGGCTTTGTCCATGACAATCTCACCGAGATCACGAGACTGTATTTCTGCGAGATCAACCCGCCGATGCGGAAGCCGGAGGCCAGTTGCATTGCTAAAGTATGTGGCCTTGTCAGCATTTCCCGTGACGTACACAACCTCTTTCCAATCGTCCTTCATTGGCTAGAAACCTTCTCTCGAGTTTATCAGTGCGATAGGGTCGCAAATCCACGGAACAGATTTTGCCCGTCGGCCCGCATGCGCTCAAGTATTGCAAGAGCACGATCGCGCTCACCGCTCTTTTCACCCCGCGTAAGCGCTGAGAAAAGCAATGCGTACTCCGCCGAGATATCGGTCTCGTAGGTTCCTGGGTTATCTGTGCAGACAGTTATGCGTGGAGCCTGAGCCACCTCATCTAGCAAATTGAGGATCGGGAGTTTCCTCGGATCTTGCAAACGCTCCATGCGCGAATTCGAAGATGGATTTGTTTCAATGACCAACCCACGGTCACAGATCACGCCGCAGATATGGTGCTGCACTTCCCGAAGGAGTTCGCAAATTTGTTCGTGGATCTGACTCGGTGGTTTGCGATGGGTCCTCCGATCGGTGACGCTGATGTTGAAAGTGTCGTGCAATCTAAGCGCGCGAGACTGTTCAAGATGTCGAGGGATATCATTAGGGCTCAGCAGATGAGTTCGCCTGGCTTCGAACTCGGGTGGCACAAGAAGCGGATGATGCAGGATGCCTATTTTTTCTTCGTGCAATTCGAGATCGCCTGCAACTGATCGAAGATGGCCAGGAAGATCACGATAAATTATGTGGGCCATCTCACGAATGGCATGCTCCAATTTATTGGCGGTCACGTGATCTCGCCAACCAACGCGCCTCGCGAGCGTCCAAAGCCAAACCAAACTGTCGAATTCCAGTCCGGTTGGAACGCGAATTCCCTGATGATGCCAAGCGGCGAAGGCCCTTGGTGGAATACCCAACGCAAGGCAGTGACCAAGGGCGTCGCCTTCGCGAAGACCCCACGTACTAATGGCGCCTTCAATGTGCCATAGTCCGTCGACCAATGTATAGTAGTCTTCGCCTGCGTGGCAGGTGAGCCTCAGCTCAGGCGCTGTGTGTGGTTTCCGATTTCTATGGTTCTTTGTTAGCCCGCGCCAACGCTTAAAGTAGGCTTGACTGCTATCCTGTAAGAGAAACCGCTCGCCTTCTAGTTCGCCTTTCAGCAAACGGATGTACGGAGCTATGTGCCAGGGCCCCGCACCACGCTCGGGGCTCGCAAGGTCAAGGCGGCTCAGCCTTGCCATGGCCAGTCGCATCTTTTCCAGAGTGCCTTCGCTGTTGCGAAGCTGTGGATTCTGGAGGGCTTTGATTCGTGCCAGCTGAAAAGCAGCCGTCTCACGATCATACTCCTGCAACTTCTCCAACAGCGGTTGAGTTGCTGGGCGAGGAAGCACTACTGACGTCCCGCGCTGGGTGTCTTTTACCATGCGCTTGAAATGAATCCCCAGACGAATGTCGCAAGGTTCGCTTCGCGGATCCGCGCGACTCTCCTCCAGTTCCTTGGCCAACCGATCAAATGCAAGAAACGTACTGTTATAGAGTTTCGACAAGAGGTACACGGGGCCGTCAGGCGGCGCGATGCGCACCTCGCTGCGTCCTAGCCCAACCGTTTCCTGCAGCGCACGGACTAAGAGGCCGTTGTTGCGACAAAACCGACGGTAAGACAGCGAACCGCGCGCGATCTCCTCCCTGTCCAATCGCCCGAGATGGGAGTTATTGCGACGAAGTTTGTCGAATGCAATCAGCCCCCGATTACTCTCGTCGCGAGTTTGCGTGTGCAGGGATCGAAAAACAGCCTTGGCCACAAGATACCGGTTGAGTTCAACTTCCAATCGTTGATTGCTATCGGTTGCAAGCAGCAGCGCCTGCCACGCCCGCGTAAGCATTGTCCTTTCGGGCACTAATATCGCACCGATTGACCGGGGCGTTCTTCTATCGCTCCAAAAGAAACGTGTCGGTGATCCACGAAGGGATAGCAGCCTACTTATCCTTGCCGAACTGCCTCGTTCTGTTGCCAGTACGCTTTCAATCAAGCGGCGGCGCCTCGACTCCTTCGGCAAGTCATGTATAGCCCGCAGTGCTGAAACATTGGCTTGGGAACCGGGGTCCAACGGAATAGGAAGGACCCTTTGCCATGATAGTGATGCTGGCCAAAGGCTCTTGAAATGAACATGAAGATCAGTCAGGCCGCGTTCGCATAACAGTTGTAAATCGATGTCTGATGAAGCGTAATAGATGGGCCAATGTGGCAATGTTTGCGCCACTGCTCTTGGGAGGTTGGGACTGCCGAGCCTTTGCGCGAGCGCAAAACATACCAGTCCATCCGGATCAAACTTTTGCGCGAGCGCTGCCCAATTCTCAAACCGTGCTCCGGCACATTCGATCTTCGGATTGCCGCCAGGAAACACAATCTTGACCCCGGCATCAGCCAAGCACTGGCTGTAAATCCACGGCAGGATTGCCTTCTTCTTGGATCGTAAATCCCGGGCGTCTTCTGCAATCGATTCGACGATGACTCGGATATCGTCAGCTTTGAGATCGCGAAAATTCTGCTCTAGCAGCCTGCCAAATCGATCAGACGTGAAGCCGTAGTCGGTACAGTTGAAGGCGTCTTGCATGCTTTCGTGCGCGGTGAGAAGCAGACGATTCGGCCAGGACATCCAAGTGTGCAGAAAGACGCCGATTCCGCGTGGTTTATCCATCATGGTGTTGGGTCTTGGTTGAACTGGTCCACCAAGGCCTTGAGAGCCTCCTTGTCATTGACGAGACCACGAAACGTGCGTCTCAAGTCTTGGATGTAGTACAGGCTGAGCTGAAGACGCAAAAGTACGTCACCTATGACTCCCGAGAACTTCAGATTCGTCTCATCACTCTCCCTTCCATCATCGTGCATGAACAAGCGCAGACCGAGTGCAGAGATCTGCATATCGGGGAGTGGTGAAAACATGGGCCTGCTGTCTTCATCATCGGCTTGTGAAGCTCCCGACGCGGTAGAATTTACCGGCGCATCAAAGTTGCTCAAATCCTGTTTCAGGTTGTATTCGAGAGATGTCGCCAGTGCCACAACACTTGATATGCTGTAGGCGAGCGTTATTTCCCAATCATCCAGATGCTCTGAAATTTCGTGGACACAAATTTCGAATTCCGGTCTTAGCCTCGCAAGCAAGCGTGCTTCCCGGCGGCGAAGCCGTCGCTCTCTATTGTTTGCGCCTTGTTGATTAGCGGCACGAATGGCATTGCTGATCGACTCCAATTCACTCTTGCAACGACCATAATGGCGCGCCCAGCGGTAATACCGGCCCATTATCTCCAGGTGAATTATGGACGGCAAGCAGGGCGCGGTGCCCCACAAAAAAAGAAGAATCGATCTGAGTGCACGTGACCGATCTGAGTCCTCCAAACGCTTGGAATCTATGAGGTGCCCCTTGAGTATCTCATCCATGGTCTCCCATTCGTTGTCGTCGGGATAAATCACGCTCTTACACAAGACTTGCGCAAACGATTTCCGCTCATTTTCATTGTCAGTTCCGCACTCAAGCGATGTCCCGTCTTCTCGCACGGCGCTCCAATCTCGTTCTGCAAAAAGCGCCTTGAGCAATTCATAGAGTTTTTGTTCTTCTGGATTGAGATCCTTCTGTGGAGCTTCCTCTGGGTCTGGCCGTACAAGGGTGAACCTCCAAGTCCATGTCTCTAGTGATGAGCGCCTCTTGTTCGATCGCTCATTTACATTTGGGCACAGCTTCCCCAGAAACAGGCCGCCGCGTCTATTCGCAGGAAGACGATTGTCAGATTGCAGCGTTACTTGGTCTTCCGCATAATCCCGCTCTGGAAAGAGAGCTTCGGAAATGCAGCGCGAGAAGGGCTGCTCCAGATTATCTCGCTTACCATCGCGAGCGCTGATCGGAACCCAATACCGCAGATCGGTCGGCCCAGGATGGTACTTAATATCCTTTTTTAGAGTGCCTTCAGCGAGGTCATAACTTCGTCGGATGGAAGGCAGCCCCATGACAGATCGGAACTTGTCCAGCGACATAAGAGCGTAACGATCATTGCGGCTATGATTGAATGGGGAGGGCCAATTGCGCGATTTGGAATAGTAGCTGCTTCCATCGGCTCCTTTGCTCTTGTCAGGCAGTACTTTTCCGATATGGGCATAATTGTTTAAATCCTGCTCCAGGATACGCAGGGCATGGTTTGATCGTCTGACGTCATTAAGTATGCGGTGGTATCGAGGGATCAATTTCGAAATGATGTTCGCTGGATCAGGTAAATCATTGGACCAGGTCTTCATTGCGCCCTTAATGGGCTTCTCTGACTTAAGTTGACTTGCTTTAAGTCGGCTCACATCCTTGCGAGATATCGAAAGAAGCGGTTTGTCGTTTCCGATGAATATAACCTTATAACGTTCCGCCAGAATATTGGAAATTTCAATGAGTTGCTCGAACTGTAGTATGCGTGTATCGCGTTGTTCGGCACCTTGATTATTGCTTCTTCCACTAGTTGAAGTCGTTTGTTTGTCACTTGCGTCGCCATTGAAGCGGAGCTGCTTCAACTCCAAGACGTGAAGCGGCTGGGAGTCATCGATGAATTCTGAAGTTGGTACCGGCTGCGAAAGTGGGAAGCTTGCAAATACGAGCACGATCTCGCGGAAATAATGGTTTCGTGGATCATACCGGTCCAACCGGAACAGATTATCGATATTGCGCACCGGGAATTGGCCAAATCTTCTTCGATAGTCGTCGTCGGTTTCTTCATCCCAGATCCAGGCAACATCCGGTATGCTTCGGAGATCCTTGAAGTAGAGGCAATTGGCAGGAATGACTGGACTGGAGAGCGTGCGGCCAATGCCTTGCAAATCTTGACGCAAACGGACCTCGTGGTTTGGCAACTCGACAAATTGCCAAGTCGGCTCGCCAGGCTGATCCAAGAGGTTTAGGTAACTCCTCAAATCATCGCGGGAATCTGTTTCCCAAATCTCAGGTGCCCATACCTTCCGGCCAGCCGGTTCAGGTAGGAGACCGAACGGTATGTTGATATCCAAACGCGATGAAGCCGGTTTGGCCAGTTCCAAATCCAATCGGAACAACATCTGGTCGTAGGCTGGTGTTCCCGCTGGTATTTTCAGCTCATTGATCTTTATCCATCTGGCGCCACGCCAGCATGAGGATACCCGCTGTTGATTGATCCAGGCGGCGGCATCGGCTTCGTAATCGGTTTGCCGCTGAACAATTGCACTGTTGTTTGGCTGCGTGAACAAAGCGACAATGACGCGGCGGCTGCGCTGCCAATCTGTCCCAGAGGTCGGGCGCTCAACCATTGCCCGGAACTGATTCATGTGGCGCGCGGTTGGAGGAGTTAGCGCTTCCGCGTAGTGATTTCTGAGCAACCAAAGTGAAATAAAGTTTTCGGATTCTACTTGAAAGTTTGGTTGGCGGGCAACGCCTAAGAGTTGTTCGTAGCGGGCTGATCTGACTTGCGCATCCGATTGGTTCCGCATACGTGTTGTTTGTCGATCCTTCAGATAATCCTCAATCCGCTTTTCCATTTCCTCGGTGCAGAAATCCGCGAATGTCTTGTCATTGGCGAGCAGGTGTTGCGTATCGCCGGTAGAGCTCGAGATGAAGTGCCGATAAGGGCGGGGGAGAACCTTCGAAAGATATTCCTCGAGATTGTCACGCTCGAAGTCCCGCCAAAACTTCGCTGTAAATGAAGACGTATCGCGCAACCCGCGTAGCGCCTCGCTTTGCACTGTCATGGCGCGCGCAAGCAATCTTTGGCGCATCGTATGCAGATTGCCAGCCATGACGATGACGATGCGAGGGTGAGAGAAGAACATTCGGATGCTGTGGACCAAGTCAGCGGTGAGTTCCGCGGAGACATCGGTATCGTCGATAAAGATTCCCAAAAACTGCGCTTCAAAGAAGCTGAGATAGTTGGTTACGAACTTGCTCCAATGAGCAATACGGCGATGGCTCACCGCAGCTTCGGCCGCACGACGACTGATATACTCATCAAAATCCAAACTATCGTTCATCAGCGCTTCCACACCCATGCGACGCGCGAAGTACCATCCCTTGGCTACATTTCGATGCAGATCATCCTTGAGTTCTTCGGCTTTTTGGCTGACTTTGAGTTCAGGTGGTTCGCCCTTATGCCAATCTTGCTCAGACCACACAGTGAAGCTTTCAGACTGCCTGGCAACTTTGCGCTTGCTCTCAATCTGTGCGGTCATTTCTGCAAAGACAGATTCTATAATCGTTTCGGATGTCTCCATTGCATCCGGACGAATAACGGGTAGCGCATGGACAAGTTTTCGGGGGTGCTCATGGACATTCCACGTTGATAGTTCGTCGGGAACATCGGAAAACTCTGCCGCATTTTCGAACTGCTCCAAAACACCATCAGCGAGTGCCTTGTTCGGTATATCTTTGGTTTGGTTGTGGGGACCTAAACACTCTAGGACGCTCTTCAGGTTGACCAGTAGTGTGGTTTTGCCCGAACCTTTTGGACCATCAATAAGAAATGTAAGGTGTGGTTGGCGACCGGCAATGTCGCGAACATAATCGGCCTCGCCATTCACACCATATGCGCTTTCCGTCTGTCGCTCTTCTCGCCCAAGATCGACAATCTTGCTGACAACGCGCAGCATAATCTTCTGATGCTGTGGTAGTAGTTCGTAAAATATCTTGGCAGTAAAGACACCAAAGTCGCGATTTTGGCCGTTTCTATCTTTGTGCTGTTCGTCCAATTTCTGGTCTTCCATTTAGGCAATGAATAGGTCGTTATGAGTTTCCTCTGCTGCAAAGTCATGAGGTCGTGAGAACGCGTCCCCCTCAGCAGAGCCGATATGCAGACAACTTACAGTATTTTCAGGGCTTGCCTAGTGATGACACTCAACACCGAATGGTTTTGATTTACATTCTTGGAGCTAGGTAAACGACCGCACCAGGCATCGGTTCACGGTATGCCGCTATAAGCGATTGCTCGAGCGTCATGACACGGTTGTCCGTCTGTTCTTTGATCATAGCGACTGTTATTGCGCTTAGCGATTTCGTGCCTGCTCACGTCCGCTTCATCACCTAAAGCGATGTTAGCAAGTGCCAACCCCAAAAAATTAGCGATTATAGGTCAGACCAACAAACTTAAGCCGGCACTTTTGGATGGATGCGAAACGTGAAGTCGACACTCTCTTCGAGCCATCCGCGTAGATGTTGGCAAAGCTATCACATAGCGAGACGAGACAAGGGCCGCCCGAAGACGACCCTTGCGCTTGATCAAGAGGAGCACGACGGCTCAGAAAGTCGGTCACAACGATCGCGTTGTGCGATACGCTGATCAATCCATTCCTCGATCTCCGCCAGTATCCACGCGACCCGGTTCTGGCCCAGCTGCAACCGCTTTGGGAATTGGCCTGCCTTCTCCAGCCGCGCGATATGTTGGGACGAGTACTTTACAAGCTTGGTCAGTTCCTTCTTGTCGATGAGTTGTTTTGGATTCGTCGACATCAGCTTTGCTCCTTCAAGAAGAAGCATCGCGATGCCTCAGCCTCAACAAATTATCGAGCCCGATAGGCTCCATGAACCTATGCTGATCCGAGCTTGCTCGCAAGATAAACATACCTGAACATCGCTGAACATTTGGCGCTGTGGATAGCTTTAGGGTAACTCATAGAGGGTTGGCCCGTTGCGGCCATCGCGAAACTTGCGCGCACCAAGCTCGATCAATCGTGCGTAGAAACTGTACTGCGCCAGCGCTTCATGGCCGTGCCTCTCGCACCAGCGGCAGTACTGATGGAAGAGCTCAAGACAGTGTTCTGGATCTGCTTGATCCTTTTGCGCCAACCACAAACTGACCGTGTCGGAGGCCTCGTTGACCCGGCCCGTTTGATAACCAAACCAGGCACTCCAACAGGTAGCGTTGAAGAACCACAGCGTCAGCGCCAAGAACCACTCCAAACCGGCCAATGGCGATACCTGGCTGCCAAGGTCAGCCCGCGCAAGTATCGTGCGCGTCTCTTGAATCGTGAGCGCAACTTGCGCAATGGCGCTTTCAATCCGCTTTTGTTGAGCGCGATTGGCCTTGAGCAACTTGGCGCGCAAGCCGGCCAGATGCTCTTGCGCATCAAGTAGCTCGCGCTTGAGCGACGCATAAACATCGCTCGCCCGGTGCGCTGGCGCTTGCGCCTTGGTAATATTGAGCGCGATGTAGCCACGAACCGAATGAACTGAATAAAGCGAGGCGATTGCAAACAGCACGCCGCAGACAACGGCGGCAGGCCAGCTTCGATTGCGCCAGTGTAAGACGCCGAACACGCTCGCCACCATGCCAAGATCAAAGGCCAATGCCAAACCGGAGAACACAACCGAGTTCGGCAACGGCAGAAATGCGAACACAGCCTCGTTTGTTGCCAGCGTCGCGTTGTATGAAATGGAGGCGAGCGCCATCACCGAAGCGATGATGGCGCCGCTCAAGAGAGCAAGATATTGCCAGAACTTCATGGGCTGCTCCTAGGCGATCTTGCCGCTGCCGGCACCATGAGCTGGATAGCCGACAATGACGTTGCGTTTGGCGCGCGCACAAAGCTTGCAAGACAAGCAAGTGGCCCCAGGGTGCGAGATGGCCGGGCAGATGACCACCTTGTGCCCGTTTGGTGTGGTTGTGTTGGTTGTTTGGTCGGCCGGCAATAAGGTGGTGACCGGCCCGCAGCCGGTGGCGATCAGCTGATCGGCATGATCAAGATCATTGGCGCTCAAGTTGATCGTGAAGCCATTAGCATTGGCAAACGTCACCAGGCGTCGATTGCCGCGATTATGGAGGACGTCGTAGTGGGTGAAGGTGAAACCACGACGACCGCGATTGGCTTCAACCAGTTTGTGCAAACGAGTTGGACAGATATCGCGCTGATTACTGGTTGGCAGATCACCGGCTTGGTTGTGTCGCCAGACATGTCCTTCGGGTACGCGGCGAATGGCAGCCAACAACTCGGCAAAGCCGTAGACTTTGATGCGACCTTTCTGAAACGTGAGACCAGCGCCTGTTCGGTCCAGAGACGTCCAGAGGTAGCCGCCAATAAAGCCGTGTTCGGCGTAACAGCCGCCAGCCGAAGATTGGTCCGAGCTCTTGCGCAGCGGGCAACAGAGCGGGCAGGTCGCGCGTGGTGATGTGGTCACCATCATCGGTCCGGTTTTACGGTTGTATGATTTTTCGGTGATGAGGAACTTGTCCATGAGTGTGCTTCCTTTGGTTAGAGGAAGCACCTATCTATTGGCACGGTTTGGGGAAGTACACGTGAGCGCAAGATGGTTTCTGGCGCGTCATGAGCTGCAATGGTTCCCACCCGCAACACATCACGTTTTGCTGAATGACAACAAAAAAAGCCGGCCACGCATGTGACCGGCAGTGAGATTACGCCTCCGCACCTGCAAGCTCAGGAGCTGGTAACTCTTGGTATGGTTCGTATTTCCATAGAACCAATTCACCAGAGACGGGCAAGGCGTGGAGCTTGACGTTGATCCGCTCTTCTCCCTTGTCGTCGGTATTGATCCAACCGACTCCGATCAGGGTTGAGCGATATTTCACCTGCTTCTTGTCATCAAGGTACTTCTCCGAAGACTTGACCGAATAATCAGGCTGACGCGGGATACCATTCGACATGGCAGTCCTCCTTCGCATTGAGTGTTGGCACCACCATTGGTGCTGTCGCCATTGTCTCGTGAGCGCGAACCAGGTCGTAGCGGTACAAATGTGGCCACGGCGGCCGCATCGGATAGCAAGCCTTGCTGGATAGGTATTGGCCGGTACAAACGGAAGACCAATAAAGCGACCATCATGCCATGTTCGCATCATCCGACGTGTCTTATTTCGCCAGAACCAATGCCCGTGACCGCCATGTCAGCTTTGGTATCAAGCAAGCTGACCGCCTGTCCCACATTTACGTCATTGGCAAGACGGGCGTTGGCAAGACAACCTTGCTCGAGACGCTCATCTCACAAGATATTGCAGCCGGTCGCGGTTGCGCGTTGATCGACCCGCACGGCGATTTTGTCGAACGCCTAGTTGCCCGAATACCAGCCCACCGCCAAAGCGATCTTGTCTACCTTGACGTCACCGATCCCAAGCAACCTTACGGCTACAATCCGCTGATGCGTGTGAGCTTCGATCTTCGTCCACTGGTCGCTTCGGGACTGATGGATGTATTGAAGAAGATGTGGGATGACGCCTGGGGCGTGCGCATGGAGCATATTCTCAGAAACACCATTCTGGCCCTGCTGGACCAACCCAAAGCGATACTACCTGACGTATTGTCGATGATTGCCGACAAATCTTTTCGCTACCAAGCCATCAAACACATTGAGAACGAGCAGGTGAGAACGTTCTGGCAGAATGAGTTTCCGAAATACTCCTACCGCTATCAGGCCGACGGCATTGCTCCTATTCAAAACAAGGTTGGCGCATTCCTAGCTGACCCGCGACTGCTGCGGATCCTGACACGACCTGACGGACAACTGCGGCTGAGATCGATCATGGACGACGGCAAGATCCTATTGGTCAATCTTTCAAAGGGCGTTCTTGGCGAAGACAGCTCGTCGTTGTTCGGCGGGATGATTGTCACTTCGCTTGGTTTAGCTGCTTTCAGTCGCGTGCAACTCCCAGAACGAGACCGACGTTCCTTTCATGTATACGTCGATGAATTCCAAAACTTCACGACACTATCGTTGGCAAACATGCTGAGTGAGTTGCGAAAATTCGGTGTTGGATGCGTGCTGGCGCATCAATACTTGCACCAGCTCGACCCAGATATTCGCGAAGCTGTCATTGGCAATGCCGGGACCATGATCAGTTTTAGGTTAGGTGCCAGCGATGCTTGGTTTATTGCGAGGGAGTTTGAACCTGTCTTTTCGCATGTTGATTTATTGAACCTGCCCAACCGCGACGTCTACGTGAAATTGATGATTGATGGCGCGCCATCAAAGCCTTTCAGCGCCACAATACAGCGTTTCGGCGCATCACCGTTAGATGCGCTAGACAACGCGTAGTCGTATCGAGAAATGATCTCTCTAGTATCAGCTAGATCATTGACCCACATAAGTTAATAGAGGATGAGAAGGCTGCCTAGGATAGGGATACAGTAACCACCACCGCATCCCTAGGACAAAGAGTGCTGTATGGAGTGGTAGAGAACATTTGGGGTCATGTGGAAGATGCGATCGAGGCCTGGTTTTCCGCACGTTATGTCATATCTTCTAGATTGAATTTTTTGACTGGCAACTAGACCTAGCAGACACTGATCGTATCGTTCGCAAGTGCAATGTGATGTGCCAATTCGAAAAGCACATCCATTCTGACTTGAGCCTTGAGATTGGTTGTTTGGCTTCGACTGTGTTTTAGATGACTTTGGTGACAATTCTCGATCGTGTAGTTGCGGTCAGCGGCGCGTACTGTGGTCTGCCCCCAAAAAAGTGGTCCGAGATTTGGGATATGATTATCCCGTTTTCAGGAGGACCAGAGCATGGCTGGCAAACGAGAGAAACCAGAAGACATAGTATCGAAGTTGCGTCAGGTTGAAGTGTTGCAAGGGCAGGGCATGACGATTGCGGATGCTGTTCGCCAGATCGGTGTGACGCAACAGACCTATTATCGCTGGCGCAAACAATACGCGGGCATGAACCGGGAACAACTCAAACGTCTCAAGGAGCTTGAGAAAGAGAACCAGCGCCTACGCAGAGCGGTGTCTGATCTGACTTTGGACAAGATGATCCTGACCGAGGCTGCCCGGGGAAACTTCTAAGCCCTTCGAGCCGTCGCAAGTGCATTGACCAGGTGCGCCAGGATCTTGGCGTATCAGAACGCCGGGCCTGTCTCGTACTTGGTCAGCACAGATCCACGCAACGCAGGGTTCCACGCGGACGCTCCGATGAGGAGCATCTGACCGAGGACATTATCGAGCTTGCCCGGGAATATGGCCGCTACGGATACCGGATCGTCACAGGTCTGCTGCGCAACTCCGGCTGGCACGTGAACCACAAACGTATCGAGCGGATCTGGAAACGCGAAGGGCTGAAAGTACCCCCGAAACAGAAAAAGCGAGGACGGCTCTGGCTGAATGACGGATCTTGTATCCGTCTGAGACCAGAACGGCCCAATCATGTCTGGTCCTATGACTTCATGCAGGACCGGACGCATGACGGGCGTGCCTACCGCATCCTCAACATCATTGATGAGTTTACAAAGGAGCCACTAATGATCCGCATTGACCGCAAGCTCAACTCGACGGATGTCGTTGATGCCTTGACGGATCTCTTCATTCTGCGTGGTCCGCCAGAATACATTCGTTCCGACAACGGGCCAGAGTTCGTTGCTCAGAAAGTCCGAGACTGGATTGGTGCTGTCGGTGCCAAGACGGCCTACATCGAACCGGGCTCACCATGGGAAAATGGTTATGTCGAGAGCTTCAACGCCCACATGCGCGACGAGTTGCTCAATGGTGAAGTCTTCTACACGCTGAAGGAAGCCCGTATCATCATCGAGCAATGGCGCCAACACTACATCAAGGTCAGGCCGCACAGCGCCTTGAACTACAGACCACCAGCGCTGGAAAGCATCGTTCCAATGGACCACAAACCCACGATGCACTAATAATCACATTGGATCACTCGATGGGGGCAGACCACACGAGCCATTACGCGCACCTCAATCGGTCACGGTTGAGGGTCCTCAACCGATCTGAAAAACCAAAACTAGCGGATAGTCAGCCCCCGCTTGATCGAGCCGATTAACCAAAACTGAATTTGCTTTGTAAAGTGAAATTCTAATCAGCTAGCAGTACAAGTCTGTGGCTGTCGGCGTGGGCAGCATTGTTAAACACTTAAAGATGACAAGCTAAGCTACTCATCGCTCTAGTTGAATCGGCCCAGTGTGATTTGGCTGCCACATAGACGTGGTTGATGATCCTGCAGCTGTCATTTCGATTGGTGAACACTCTGGTTCGTGACCCTAAGATTGATGCGATGTACCTGTTGCGTCGAGGGTAGACGCGCATGGTGATGTGATGGGCTAAGCAGCAACTTCTACCGCAAGCAATTGCCATTGCTGGCTGTCGTTAAATTCATTCGCAATCATCGTCAAAGAAGCCTGGCGCAAGCTTGTCAGCAAACCGATGTTAGGGCGTGCAGGGGCTGACTTTTCCAGCAAAAGTGCCACTGATAATGGCGTGAGCAGCCTCATCTGACTGGTCCTGGTGATATGTCAGATCAAGGTTCATATCCTAAACAACTAGCTGGTGACTTTCGGCCTGTGACGATGAATTTCCGCCAATAGTGCGACCCTTCACTTGCTCTTGCTTGGATCAATTCATTTGTTGAGGTTCAACTGGAGTTGATCCAATAGATCAGCCCAGTTCTGCATGAGGGTGATGCGCTGTTCCCAGTAGGAAGCGCGGTTATAGGCGCGGCGGATTGCATTAGGATCTTGGTGAGCAAGAGCGGCCTCGATGACATCTGGATTAAAGCCGCGGTTGTTGAGAATAGAACTCATGGTGACACGGAAACCGTGCGCGGTGGCTTTATCCTTGCTGTAGCCCATACGCCGCAATGCTGCATTAAAGGCGTTTTCTGACAAAGGCCGCTGCTTCGATCGGATTGACGGAAAAACGAGCCCGTTGTTCTCGGACAACGGCCATATATCATCCAAAATCCTGAGCGCCTGGCGTGACAATGGAACATGATGGGGATGGCGCATTTTCATGCGCTCAGCCGGAATTGACCAAACTGCTTTGGATAAATCGAATTCCATCTGTTTTGCGCCGCGGACCTCGCCAGGTCTTACACCGGTGAGGATTAAGAACTGTATCGCCGCCGTCACCGTTGGCCAGCCGTCATAGTCGGCGAGTGAACGCAACAGTTTTCCGAATTCGCTCTCGTTGATAATTGCGGCTCTGCCCTGCACGTTTGGAGGTAGTAATGCACCGTGTAGGACGACAGTTGGATCCGAAGTTGCCCTGAGGGTCATGATCGCCAACTTGAAAACGCTACCGATGGAACCACGCAAGCGTCGGGCAGTCTCACGGCGACCGCTTTTTTCGATGTTTTGCAGCAGAGCTAGGATCTCAGCGGATGTAATCTCTTGGATCGGACGCTCAAGGAGAGGTGCTGCGAGTTTTCTCAGAAGCCAGGTGGTCTTCTTGATTGTTGCCTTGGAGGTGCCTTTGACCTCTTGTCTACCAAGATATTCATCTGCGACATGACCAAATGTGATCTTTTTGGCCTCGGCGGCCAAGCGTCTCTCTCTTTTTTGAGCATTGGGATCTATGCCATCGAGCAATAACCGTTTCGCGTCATCGCGCTTGCGCCGAGCCTCTGCAAGCGAGACGAGAGGGTAAGATCCAAAAGACATGACATTTTCTTTGCCTTGGTGGCGATAACGAAGCTGCCAGAGCTTGGAACCTTTGGAGGTCACGAACAATCGCAAGCCTCCACCATCTATCATGCGATAAGGCTTGTCGGTGGGTTTTGCCTTGCGGATTGCAAATTCAGTAAGGTGCATTTGAGGGTAACGCCTATTGGGGTAAATTCCGTTACCCACACTGTTACCCGCATTCTTGAGAGAAACAAGGGAGAGCCATGTTCGCCGCGGCGCAATAGCTATCGTTTAACCCTTTGATTTTAAGGTGTTTATATCTATCAATGTTCAACTATGGGTAAGGGTGATGGTGCCCAGGGGCGGAATCGAACCACCGACACTGCGATTTTCAGTCGCATGCTCTACCAACTGAGCTACCTGGGCAATTGCTGGACGACGATGTCGTGTCCAAAGGCAAGGGCACTGTGTATAGAGTGCCTAATGATTGGTGGCAAGTCGCGAATTGAGTGTTGTCTGCGCGTCCTGTCGCAGGATTAAAGAACAGGAATGCGTTGGGTTCTGGACCACGCCCTGATGGCCCTGATGGCCGAAGATTCTTCCTACTGATCGACGGCCGGTTCTGTTGGGATTTCCTCGCCGTCCTCATCCTCGTCAGTGTTGCCACCTGGGATAGCGTAGGCTCCGTTTAGCCAGCGAGAGAGGTCGACATCTTTGCACCGGGCTGAGCAAAACGGTCGGAACTCCTGGACCGCCGGTTTTCCGCAATTGGCGCAGCGTGGAATGCGCTTCGGCTGCTGGTTATCATTACCAGCCGATAGACTTGCGGGATCATTTTGCCTGCGCTGCATAGCTTTTGGCTCCGCCGGATCTACTCTGGATCGATATCTGCTGCATTGACCCATCCATAATGGATGGGGATGCCCTCTGCGACTAGGAGTTGTGAGACTTCGGTCAGAGGAAGGCCGACAACATTGGTGTAAGACCCGATGAGCTTCTGGATGAAGCAGCCAGCGAGGCCTTGAATGGCATAGCCGCCAGCCTTGCCGCGCCATTCCCGAGAGGCAATGTAGGCTTCCATCTCTTCGCGTGAGAGACGCTTAAAGCGCACGCGGGTCTCGACCATGCGCGTACGGATGCGATCCTCAGGCGTAATGAGGCAAACGCCGGTCAGGACGCGGTGGGCCCGGCCCGAGAGCAATTCAAGCGATGCAACCGCCTCTTCCAGAAAGGCGGGCTGTCCAAGGACCCGCCGGCCAACGGCAACGACCGTATCGGCTGCCAGCACGTAAGAGTCGGCATAATCCATGTCGTCGGCAATTTGATCCCGTGCCGCCTCGGCTTTGGCCCGGGCAAGACGGCTGGCCAGGGTTCTCGGCATTTCGCCGCGCTTCGGCGTTTCGTCGACGGAAGCCGGTCGCAGCGCGTCCGGTTGTATGCCGATCTGGCTGAGGAGCATCAATCGGCGTGGCGAACCGCTGGCCAACACGAGCGGCGGCCGCGAATCCGTGTGTGTGCGCTGACCAAAGCCACGCGCGCGCTGGCGTCTCAGCGTCTCGCGGCGCGGTGCTTCAGTCTTATTTGAATCGGTAAGTAATTCGGCCTTTGGTGAGGTCATAAGGCGTCATCTCGACTTGAACTTTATCCCCTGCCAGAACTCGAATTCGGTTCTTGCGCATGCGTCCTGCGGTATGTGCTATGATCTCGTGGCCATTTTCGAGTTTTACGCGAAAAGTCGCGTTGGGTAGGAGTTCTGTCACT
>JBCDBQ010000061.1:0-19594 GCA_039183375.1 Pseudomonadota bacterium | reverse complement strand
CGGCCCCATCAATTCAGGCTCCCGCCCGTTGATTGTGCTTACGCTTCAGGAACTCCTGCGCGGTTTCCACTGCCACAGCCGCGTCACGGCAGTAGGCATCGGCACCGATCGCCTTACCAAACTCTTCGTTCAATGGAGCGCCACCAACCAAGACGACATAGTCATCCCGGATGCCCTTCTCGACCATCGTGTCGATGACAACCTTCATGTAAGGCATCGTGGTCGTCAGCAGCGCTGACATCCCAAGGATGTCCGGCTGGTGCTCCTCGATCGCTTCCAGGTAATTCTCGACCGGGTTGTTGATACCAATGTCAATGACCTCGAACCCGGCACCTTCCATCATCATCGTGACGAGGTTCTTACCGATGTCGTGGATATCGCCCTTGACCGTGCCGATCACCATCTTGCCGGTCTTTGGTGCACCGGTCTCAGCCAGCAGCGGCCGCAAGATGGCCATACCAGCCTTCATCGCATTGGCTGATCTCAGCACTTCGGGCACGAACAGGATGCCATCGCGGAAATCCACCCCGACAATGCGCATGCCTTCTACAAGGGCTTTGGTGAGCACCTCATAGGGAGCCCATCCACGGCCCAGCAGAATATTTACGCCCTCTTCAATCTCCTCCTGGAGACCGTCGTAAAGGTCGTCGAACATCTGCTCGACAAGCTCGTCGTCGCTCAGCGCATTGAGATCAATATCGTCGTCGCTCATATCATCAACCCTGCAATCGGGCCGCCGCCGAGGCCCACCCATAGTGCAACGCAATACCGGGCAAGCCCGAACAGCCATTGATTGAAGTATCGTTGTTCGCAAGCTTCGCCAGCTAACGCCTTTGCGACAGCGAATTTCTCCACAACGACAATTGGAGTCGTGAGCAACAATTCGTGCCCGAAAAACAGCAGCGAAAATTGGAGCGTTAACCAGTCGTTTACGCAAACACTCGACTGAGCATTCGACTAGTACCAGGCATCGGGCAACTGCTCTTTTCGCATTGCAACATAGGCTTGCAATGCTTCGTCGACCGCGGGATCGATCTCCGGGGCCTCGTAATCACGAAGCAGTTCGTTCCAACGCTCATAAGCCCGACGGAGCATGTCCTTCGAGCCGGCCTCCTCCCAACTTTCGACATTCTCGCTGTCGGAAAGCGCTGCTTCGTAAAAAGCGGTTTGATAGTTCGCCATCGTATGCGACGAGCCAAGAAAGTGCCCCGCTGGCTCAACCTCGTGATAGGCATCTCGCGCCTGCGCATTGGCGTCTGTCGGCAAGCCACCCAGCATCACCTGATAAGCTCCAAGCCGATCGGCATCCATCACCAGCTTCTCATAACCGGCGCAAAGCCCGCCTTCGAGCCAGCCAGCGGAATGCAGAACGAAGTTGGCGCCGGCCATAGCCGTCGAATGCATCGAGTCCGCACTCTCATAGGCAGCCTGGGCATCCGGTATCTTGGAGGCTGTGAGCGAACCACCGCAACGAAGCGGCAATCCAAGCCGGCGTGCCAGCTGGCCGACTACATAATTGGAGACCACCGGTTCCGGCATTCCGAAAGTCGGCGCACCGGACTTGAGGCTCATCGATGACAGGAAGTTGCCCAACACGAAGGGAGCCCCGGGCCGGATCAGCTGCGCATAAGCGCAACACATCATCGCTTCTGCGAGCGCCTGCGCCACCGAAGCGAATGTCGAGACCGGCCCCATAGCACCAGACAATATAAAGGGGACGACAACGATACCCTGACCAGCGCCGCAATAGGCTTGGATCGCTTCAGTCACAACGCGGTCCACCAATAGAGGTGAGTTGGTGTTGACGTTACCCATGATCACACAGTTGGCATCGACCACATCAGAACCGTGGAGAATGCGTGCCATCGCGACAGAATCCTCGGCCCGCTCCTTCGCGGTTATGGCGCCTAGATACGGCTTGTCCGAATACCGCATGTGAATGTACAGCATATCCAAGTGGCGCTTGGAGACCGGCACATCACAAGGCTCACACGTCACATGGCCACTGTGATGCAGGCCGGGCAACGCGTAGGTCAGCTTCACCAGCTTTTCGAGATCATCCAATGTTCCGTAGCGGCGGCCACCTTCAAGATCGCGAACAAATGGAGCGCCGTAGACCGGAGCAAAGACCTGATTGCTCCCGCCGATAACGACATTGCGGTCAGGATTACGCGCCAGCTGAGTAAATTCTCGTGGCGCAAGCTTGCAAAGCTCACGGACCTGCACGGGATCGGCTCGAACACGCGTTTCGTTGACATCGGCGCCGGCGTCTCGCCACGTCTTCAAGGCCGCCGGATCATCCCGGAACTCCAGACCGATCTCCTTGATCAGCCAATCAGCCTGGTCCTCAAGCTTGACTAAGCCGTCATCGTCGAGGAACTCGACAATGGGCACTGCCCTTTTGACATAAGCGGGAGCCTTTACACTCTGCCTGGCAGCTCCGCCATCTCGCCTCCGACCCGATCGGCCTCGTTTTGACCCTGTCATCCCGGCGATCCTTTATTCGATCCTGGTGACGCAGACTGACGCCAACCCAAGCGTAGGATAGAGCCGATCGATCTTGAATCTTTCTCACATTTCGACCAACCTTGGCCGATGGCCGACCGCAAGCTCAATCTGCCACCGTTTTCAGCGTTGCGCGCGTTTCACGCTGCGGCAACCCATGATCGCTTCCGCGACGCCGCAGAAACGCTTGGTGTGACCGAGTCAGCCATCAGCCACCAGGTCAAACGCCTTGAGGAATACCTGCACGTCTCGTTGATCGATCGCTCGGGTTCCCAGGCACGACTAACTGAGACCGGTCAGCGCTATTTGCAGCAAATTGAGCCAGCGCTGCTACAGATCCAGGCCGCAACCGAGTCTCTTCTGCCGACCTCGGGCCGCAACGCCGTTCGGCTCACGCTACCGCCATCACTGGCTGCGAACTGGTTGATCCCAAAGATTGGTGGCTTCGAGCAAGCCCATACCAACATTGATCTACAGCTGGTCACTTCCACCAGGGTGGCCGACCTACGGCGGGACCAAATAGATCTCGCGATCAGACACGGACGCGGTAAATGGCGCGGCCTAGAAGCCACGTTCCTGCTCGAGGAAACGGCATCGCCTGTTTGCGCACCAGGCTATTTGGGCCAGACAGAGGGCATCGCCACGGCCCGAAACCTCGACGGCGTCCGTCTAATTGTGAATGCTAATTTTCCGGACGAGTGGGAGGAATGGGCACGCGCCCACGGCCTCAAACCACCATCTCTAAGCGATTCAATTGTTCTTGATGTCCAGGAGCAGGCTTTGCAGCTGGCTGAGAACGGCTATGGCCTCGCGATGGGTCGCCGCCCGGTCGTTGACGACTGGCTCGCCAAGAAGCGTGTGATTGCGCCGTTCGGCGGCGCCAACCCCACCGGCGCTGCTTACTACCTCTGCAAGCCATCCAATCATGCCCTGACAGTTGCAGCCAGACGGGTCGAGCGATGGTTGATTGAAATGGCCGAAGACTGGGAACAGACATCGGCTGTATCTCGCGGCTTGGAACTTGAATAAAATTCAAGTCAACATGAAGCAAAGTCGTTCGTCTTTTGCCGTCCGCTCCACCATCTTGGCATCAACAACGAAACACTCTCACATCTGAGGAGATTGATCATGCAAGACGTCGCGATGCCAACTGAAGTCACTGCTTCCGTGGAATTCATTGTTCCACAAGAAGAAAAGCCGCAGTTCTTGAGCTCAGCTATGACCGGTGGCGCACCCAAAGTCATGTTCGAAACAGTCGAATTGCCGGTCAAGATTGCCAACCTGCGGCTCAGATCAGAGGCCGCGAACATCGACCGCGAGGGTTTCGAACTGATGACACTCAAGACATCAGTTGAGGACCTCCACGACGACGAAGCAGTCAAAGAAAAGTACTACCCGGAGATTGTGGAGCTCCTCAAGGAGCGCTTCGGCGCCAACCGTGTGGAGATCTTTGACGCGACACGCCGCTCAGACTCCAGCCAGGGCGCAGCAAACCCGGATGGATTACGGGGCCCGGCACGCCGTGTCCACGTCGACTACACGGAAGCCAGTGGTCCGCAACGCCTGCGTGATGTAGTGGGCGACGAAGAAGCTGAACGGCTCCTCAAATCCGATGCGCGCGTACTGCAAGTCAATGTCTGGCGCCCGATCAAAGGGCCGGTGAAGCGTGCACCGCTCGCCTTGGCAGATGCCTCTTCAGTACCGGCCACAGATTTGATTGCCACCGACCAAGTCTTCCCAGATCGCGTTGGAGAGATCTACCATCTCGCACATTCGCAAGACCATAAGTGGTACTTCGCGCCGGAAATGACCAATGACGAGATCTTCCTGATTAAGGGCTGGGATACAGACAACAGTCAGGCCAAATACACGCCGCATGGTGCGTTCGATGATCCGAACACCGCGGCGGATGCGCCGCCTCGCGAGAGCATCGAGATTCGCACCATGGTTATTGTCGAATAACAAACGCCAAATGGCGGCCCTTTAAGAGTGTTTCCTTCACGCGCCTGCCCGGGATGTTCCCGGGCTTTTTCTTTTGGCGAAGGCAAGCGAAATGCAATCAAGCCAGTCCGCGTGAAACAAGACGATTCATGCGCCGCGCGAAGGCTGCAGGATCTGTCGGGATCTCACCATCCAGGATCTGCGCCTGCTCGAAAAGCAGATGCGCCAGATCTCTGACGTCGTCATCGGCCGCATTCGCCTTGGAGTTCGCAATCGCCCGCACAAGCGGGTGCTTCAGGTTAAGCTCCAGGATGGGTTTTGCCCCGGCGTTATTCCCTGTCTGGGCCAGTATCATCTCCAGCTTGCGATCAGGCCCTGCAGCCTCTGCAACAAGACAGGATGGGCTATCGGTCAACCGCTGTGAAGCTTTGACATCCGAGACAATATCTTCCAGTTCGCCGCGAACCGCTGCGATCACGACCGCATCGTCAATCGATGTTTCCTCATCATTGGGGCTGTCCGTCTCGTTGGCGTCATCGATTTTGGGGATGAGATCGAAATTAATGTCCCCCTGGCTCAGCGACTTCAGCGGCTTGCCTTCAAACTCAAGCGGCATGGACGTCCAGAACGCATCCACATGATCCGTTAGCAGGAGGACCTCAATGCCTCGGGCCTGCATAGCTTCGAGTTTGGGACTGGCCTTGAGCTGGCTGACGCTGTCACCGACGAGATAATAAATCTCGGTCTGGTTCGGTCTCAGATCCTCGACATATTGCTTGAGTGACCGCAGCTCTTCACCGGCAGTCGATCGGAAGCGCGAGACCTGAAGCAGCCGCTCACGACGCTCCACATCCTCGTAGATGCCTTCCTTGATGACGGCCCCAAAGGAATTCCAAACTTTCTCAAAGCTCTCCTGTTCATTTTGAGCAAGCTTTTCGATTTCGCTCAAGACGCGCCCGGTCACAGCATTCCGGATCAGGCTGACATGAGGATTGTTCTGCAGCATCTCCCGCGAAATGTTCAACGGCAGATCCTCACTATCGATAATCCCGCGCACGAAGCGTAAGTAGGGCGGCAACAAATCAGCCTCATCACTGATGTAGACCCGCCGGACATAAAGCTTCACGCGACCCTTGCGTGCTTGATCAAACAAGTCGAAAGGTGGCTGCGACGGCACGAAAAGCATAACCGCGTAGGATTGGCGACCTTCTGCCTTGTAATGCACAATAACCGCGGGCTCATCAAAGGCATTGGCAAGCGTCATATAAGCTTGCTTGTAGTCATCCTCGCTGACATCGCTTTTTGAGCGCTGCCACAAAGCGCTTGCCGAATTGATCTGCTTGAATTCACCACTGTCGTCCGCCAACTCAATTGGAAACAGTATGTGATCAGAATATATTCTTACAATTCGCTCAATTGCATGCGACTGCAGATACTCCTTGGCATCTTCTTTCAGTTGCAGTCGAATTTCGGTGCCACGACGAACACGGTCTTTCTGTTCGGAATTTGCTTCGTAGATTTCATAACCGGTCGTTCCGGTGGACTTCCAGACCCAGGTTTCATCGGATCCCGCTCGCCGACTTATCACCTCGATTTCTTCAGCCACCATGAATGCAGAATAAAACCCGACGCCAAACTGCCCGATAAGAGCAGAACCTTCCTGCGCGCTCTTTATCTGGCTGAAGAACTGTTTTGTTCCAGAGCGTGCTATCGTCCCCAGGTTCTCGGATAGCTCTTCCTTACTCATTCCGACACCCGCATCGGAAATCGTCAGAACACCACTTTCGTTATCGGCAGAAATACGGATGCGCAGCGATCCGTCTGAGTCGAGCAATTCGGGCGACTCAATCGCGCTATAGCGCAGCTTATCGCAAGCGTCAGAGGCGTTTGAAATCAGCTCTCTTAGGAAGATCTCCTTCTCTGAGTAAACCGAATGCACCATAAGCTGGAGAAGCTCGGCAACTTCTGCCTGAAATGGTTGGCTTGCCCCATCTGGCTGGGTTTCCTGGTTCATTTTCCGCCCTTCAACGATATTCTATCGGGATAGGATATTTGCGTCTTCGTGCGCGACGTCAAGCCTGCATAGACTTGGCTAGGATCAGGACGGTTTCGAAAATTGAACCCACACGATCCGGCCAAGACATTCACCACGACCCGAACCATCATTGAACAGAGACATGCATCAGAACCAATTTATGAACCGACTTCGATCGAGAAAATCATGTTTTGCGAAGAATTTGTCGCAGCACGACGCATATCCGCAATCGCATATTCACATTTGGAATTTGGCTGATTGCGCAACCCAGTATACGCGCCGTCGTAAAAAGTCACCTTAGAATATTGCTGGATTGAGTTTTCAATTATGCGTTTAGCGCAAGTTTTCTCAAAAAATGCTTTGGGATTGATTTGCATCTCACCAAAATTATAGGACGCTATTGACTTATCCACAATCACGGGCGAGCTTCGGCTCCAATCTTGTCCCTATTCAAAGATTGACTAACCGGGATGTAGGTCGGAGTAGCAAAAGTCCCTATTTCGGGTAGATTTTCCCAAACCCAATCAAGGATCGAGTCTATCTATGCTGTTCTGGAAAACTAGAATCCATCCCTTGGCATGCAATTAACTAGTGCGCATTTTTATTCAAAATGGCATTGTCTTTTTGGGTTCAAGTTGTGCATAAAGTAAATGCATCCGAACGGCACAAGTTTTGTAAAGGAGTGGAATAACATGGCTGCGCCCAACATTGACAAGCTTTCGTACCGCGAGTTGCTTGATTTGGAGAACAAGATCGCAATCGCGATTGAAACCAAGCGACAAGCAGAAAAAGCAAACCTCAAGCTGAAGATGGCAGAATTGGCCGCTGACTCTGGCTTCAATCTTGATGAGCTGATCGGCGCCAACAAAGGCGGACGCAAAGGCGGTAAGGTAGCCCCGAAATATCGGCACCCGCAAAATCCAACGATGACATGGACCGGCCGTGGACGTCAGCCGCTGTGGCTCGTTGCAGAGCTCAAGAAGGGTAAAAAGCTCGACAGCTTTGCCATCTAAATTGTGTGCATGTGTTAAGTGCCCTGCCGGACAGGGCCTTTACACAGGCAGACCAAACACAATCTCTCCGCCAAAGTGGAAATACGTACCTTACTAAATCTCGAGTTGAGTTTTTCAGAAGTAGGCGATGTTATTGAGTTCCTACGCCGCTTCTATCCGCTCCTACAAAAGCAACCTTCAGCTCCGGCAGATGCTTAGGGCGACTGCAAATCTTCGCCGCCCCTGACACTTCTTTATTGACCAGTCTATTCGGCTCTAGATAGGCACAATTAATCTGTTGAAGATTCATAACGTTGTAAAGGAGCGTTATCTTCAAGAAATCCTGTCAGGTTGGATGTCATATGATGGATATGTTCCGGCGGTGCCGACCAGGATCGAACTTTTTCGGCAATCGGATGTTTGACAGTTTCCGAATAAACTAGAACCGTCTTCATCCCCAGGGCATGCGGAACCAAAAGGTTGTGCGGCATATCTTCAAACATGGCTGCCTCTGTCGCTTTCACACCATGCTTATTCAGGAACAAATCGTAGGCATCGTCCCTTTCTTTGGGATGAAACTTGGCATCGACGATATCCATGATATCTTCGAATAAATCCAGGATACCCAGTTTTCCGGCAACATTCTCCGCATGCTTGCGTGAGCCTGCTGTAAAGATCAACTTACGTCCAGGCAAGGCACTTATAGCTTCACCCAGCCGAGGATTCTCTGGGACGTTAGCAAGATCCAGGTCATGCACGTAATCGAGGAATGCAGATGGCTCCATCTTGTGGACCTGCATCATGCCCGCCAACGTGGTTCCAAACTGACGGTAATAGTTCTTCTGCAAATGGCGCGCATAAGCCTGCGGCACACCAAGATACTTCGCAATATACTCCTGCATCTTGACGTCCATCTGAGCGAACAAGTTCGACTCAGCAGGATAAAGCGTATTGTCTAAGTCGAATATCCAGGTCTTGGTATCTTCGAATTCACTTTTTCGATGGTTTTTCGCACTATCAAAACCAGTCGGGATCGGGTCATCCACGTGAAGCGCCTCTAAGCAATGTTCCAGCACCGTGTTCCGTTAGCAGTTCCAATAGCACACAATGAGGAACGGTTCCGTTGATAATGACGACCGCTTCCACCCCGCCGTTGACAACATCAATGCAGCTTTCGATTTTCGGGATCATTCCGCCGGTAATTGTACCATCCCGCATCAGACTTTGAGCCTGCTCTAGCGTCAATTCTTGAATGAGCTTTCCTTGCTTATCCAGCACACCTTCAACATCGGTAAGAAGGAGCAGGCGCTTGGCTTTGGTCGCCGTCGCTATCGCCGAGGCAAATGTATCTGCGTTGATGTTAAGAGTTTCTCCGGCCTCCGTCACACCAACAGGAGCGATAACCGGTATGAGCTCGGAGTTTGAAATCACATCAAGAATTTGCGTATTGACCTTATCCGGCTCACCAACATAACCGATATCCACCTGCTTCATGATGTTCGATTCAGGATCTGGTATCTCGGTTATCTTCTTTGCAAATACTAAGTTGGCATCTTTGCCGCAAATGCCGATCGCCTTGCCGCCTTGGCCATTGATCGCAGAAACAATCTCTTTGTTGATCGCCCCGGCGAGCACCATCTCGACAACTTCGACCGTTGGCTTATCCGTTACTCTCAATCCCTGCACAAAATCGGATTCAATCTGAAGCTTCTTGAGCATCGAAGCTATTTGCGGGCCACCTCCGTGGACAACGATCGGATTGACCCCTGATTGCTTCAGATAGACGATATCCTGGGCAAAAGCCTGCGCCAGCTTTTGATCCCCCATGGCATGACCGCCAAACTTTACGACGACCGTCTGCTCATCGTGTTGCAGCATGTTTGGAAGAGCTTCCGCCAATATGCGGGCCTTCAAGTGTGCGGTGACATCTTTTTCATCCCCCGATGGCATGGTGTTTGAATTGTTTTTTGCCATTATTGCCAGACCTTCTGCGATAGCAATTCGGGGCTTGTGGCCTGTTTGGCCAAGTATTGCCTCAATACGAACTGCTAAAGGGTGTTTCAGAAATGGTTCCATGTCACCAGAGCTGGCGCTGCAAAATAGTTTGGGCTCTGGACACGGTAACCGCGAGGCGACTAGGGGAGTTATGCCAGTAACGAAGAAAGGGCAACGGAATTCGCTCACAATTGGCTGTTAGGCCGCCATGTAATGCAAACTGCAGTGTGATAATTCTATAGGTTTGAAGCCGAATCGCTAGCATCACGGACGTGCAGTCGCAGAGTTGCGGGTTCGCAGATGCTATTTGCCGGGAACCGAAGTAAAGTAGCGCTGTTTAGAGGGATCTTGAATGTCGCAAGTTGCACAGGGATCGGATAATCGTGTGGAGATGTCGCAGAATCTGCGTGTGACGCTTCAGCGAGCCGGCACCTATGCCACGGAGCAATCACATCGGTTCGTGACAATCGAGCATGTTTTACTCGCCTTAAATGAAGATCCAGAAGCTGAACTTATGCTGCAGGCCTGTGAGATCGATCAGGGCCGGTTACATTCTGATATCTCCAATTATCTGGGTCGCCTCGAAGATCGCCTGTCTCCGGATGAGGCAGCACAGCCTGTCCTCGACACCGAGGCAGCCCGTATTGTTAATTCGGCCGTGATCGCCGCCCAAAAAAGCCGAAGGTCGGAAGTCAACGGTGCGATTGTCCTGGCAGCGATTATTGGCGACGGTCAAACTCCCGCCGCTCAGATGCTGCTTGCACAAGGCCTAAACTTCAAGGCAGCGATCGAGGCACTCCAAACTGCCAAAGCCCCAGCGCCTGCATCAGCCCCATTGCCACACATGCAGGCTGACAGAGCTGACCAGGAAGACAGCCCAACCCGAAACGCTCCAATTTCCGCCGCTAATGATGATACCAGGGGTCCATCCGCGCCGACGGCAGAAGACGCGCTTGCTCAGGCAAGAGAGCGGATTAGGGCGACGCAGGAAGCTGTGCGAAGCAATTTGCCGCTCAAGCCGAGCAAAATGCGCCCCGTCAGCAATGGCGCAGACTCATCTGCTGGCCCTGCGCCAGCTGCAGTTCCGGACCGATCGCCCGATGAGCCTCCAACTGAATCATCGCAGAGTACACCTCAGCCGCTTCAAACCGAGGATTCCCTCGCGAGATTCGAGCGCAGGGCTCCTCCGCAAAGCCAAACGGCTGGACAAGGAAAGCCGCCACAGGATAACGCCGCGGGCCGCCCAGAGGTAGCCGATCAAACACGTAACGTGCCGGCCCTCCCACCAGTGGTGCCCAAGGCGCCTGAGGCCAGTAGACCGCCGCCGGAACCTGTCTTGGATGCCCTGGAGGAGATTACCGAGCCACCGGCACCTCGGGATCCGCCGCCGGTTCCACCATCGGCACCTGCAGGCAACTCAGGAAATCCAATACCCAGTCAGTTGCGGCGTCCTAACCCGCAGCAGTTCGAGCGGCGGCCTCCGCCGCATGCACAACAGCCTCCGCAACATCAGCCGACAACCCCCACCCCTCGACCCGGTACAACGAGCGCAGAAGGGATTCGACGGCCGCCTCCGCCTTCCGAACAACCGCCGGCCTATCGACCGCCGCCGCAATATAATCAGCAGGTGCCGCCGAGACCGCATCCCACGACCCCACCTGGCGGACCAGCGCCACATGCTGACAGGCGGGCATATGAAAGAGCGCCAACGCAATCGCCGCCGAGCAACCTGCCGGTCCCGGTCGAACCGCCGGCCACACAACAGTCAGGCGTACCGATACATCCCGGTCAGCTGGTCGAGAACATTCCACGGCGTATGACCAGAGGTGTTGCCCAAATTGTCGAAGTGCGCGTCGCCAGGACCGAATTGTCGAACCTCGCCGATGGCATGCAGGGCCAAGGATTGGCCCAACGCCATGAGTTGGTTATAACCCAGGCCATGTCGCTGCGATTACGGGCGCCGAACGGAGGTTTCTTCATCGAAACGTCCTCTCCCGAAACGCAGTGGATTGAGAATAAACTCGGCCTCCTAAGCGACGACTTCGCCAGCTGGCGTTGGACAGTCACTCCGCAGCGCACGGGCCGTGAGAATTTACAGTTGATCGTTGCTGCCAGAACGGTTGGCGGTGACGGCCTGATGGCTGAGACGGCATTGCCCGATCAGGTGTTTGAGGTGCGCGTGTCGACCAACTACAAGAGTTTGGCGCTACGCTGGACCGGATGGGCCGTTGCAGCCGTCATCGGCGGGCTGTTTGCGAAGTTCGGTGAACAAATCCTGACGCTCGGACGCGCGTTCCTGAACACCTAAGAAAAACAGCTGCCCGCGCTATGGCTTTCGCAAATTCCTTACTGCGACACGACTTCAAGAATGCTCGCGCGTAACTCGGATAGGCCAACCCGCTTTTCAGACGACGTCGCAAGCACAAGCGGAAATGCGGCTGCATGGGTGGAAATCGCTTGCGTGGTTTCCTGAGTGACTTTCTCTGCCTGCCCGAGTTTGAGTTTATCAATCTTGGTCAAGACGACCTGATAAGTAACAGCAGACTCATCAAGCATAGAAAATATCTCGCGGTCTATGGGCTTCAGACCGTGCCTCGCATCAACCAGAACAAAGACGCGCCGCAGCGTAGTGCGACCACGCAGATAATCCTTGATAAGGCTGGTCCAAGCGTCGACCTTTGATTTTGGAGCCTTTGCGAAGCCATAACCAGGCATGTCGACAAAATAGAAATCACCGGGGCCGACAGTAAAGAAGTTAAGCTCCTGCGTGCGTCCCGGCGTATTCGAGGTACGCGCCAGACCCTTACGATTTGCAATCGCATTTATGAGGCTTGACTTCCCGACATTGGAGCGCCCTGCAAAAGCAATCTCCGGCCGGTCCGCGGCAGTCAGAAAGTCGAGACTGGGAATTCCGCGAATGAACTCCCAGGGCTGCGCAAAATACCGGTCAGCTTCTGCAAGCTGTTGCGACGAGAATCTGTCTTCACCTGTCTCCATAGTCTCGGACGGCGCGCAGCCTCGCTCAGCTCTTCGATTTCGTTTTATTCGTGAGATCGGTCACCATTTTCCCGATCGCCCCGAAGTTACGTTTCAAATTGTCCAGCAGCACAATCTCCACGCCTTGGCGCTTCATAATCAAGTACTGCTGAGCCAGCGAAAGAATGTTGTTCCATGCCCAGTAGATAACCAAGCCGGCCGGGAATGCAGCCAGCAGGAACGTGAACATGATCGGCATCCAGTTGAAGATCTGCTGCTGGATCGGATCCGGTTGCTGCGGGTTCAGCTGCATCTGCAGCCACATGGTAACACCCATGATCAGCGGCCAGATACCGACGATGAGAAAGTCCGGCGGCGTGTAAGGCAGCAATCCAAACAGATTAAACAGCGACGTCGGATCTTTGGCTGAAAGGTCCTGGATCCAGCCGTAAAACGGTGCATGCCGCATTTCAATAGCGACGAACAGAACCTTATAGAGCGCGAAGAAGACCGGTATCTGTACCAGCATCGGCAAACAGCCGACCAGTGGATTGATCTTCTCCTTCTTGTAGAGCTCCATCATCTCCTTCTGCTGGGCCATCTTATCGTCTTTGTAACGATCACGGATGCGCTCCAGGTCAGGCTGCAGCTTCTTCATCTTCGCCATCGACTCATAAGACTTGTTGGCGAACCAGAAGAATGCCGCTTTGACGACAACGGTTACAGCAAGGATGGCAAGACCGAAGTTGCCGAGAATACCGTTGAACCAGATGATCAACTGGTAGAGCGGCTTGGTAATAAAATAGAACCATCCCCAGTCGATCAGATAATTGAACTCGAGGATCTTTTGCTCGGCCTCGTATTTGTTGATCAGGTCGACCTTTTTCGCACCGACAAAAAGATGCGACTTGACTGATTGGCTCGCAGAGGGCGCGACGGTGACTTCCGGCATGAGATAGTCGGTCTGGAAGGCTTCGCGCTGCTTTTCGGTTTTCTTCTGCGTAGCCCGCATGCTGCCAAGGAATGGCTTCGTTTGTTCTGGCACCAGTGCAGCGGCCCAGTATTTATCCGTGAACCCCAGCCAGCCGCCGGTTTCCTCGTAGTTCTTACCGCCGCCATCTTCGAGAGCTTCTGAGTAGTCGATCTCTTGCAGTTTCTTCTCGCCGATGAAGCCAATCATGCCTTCATGCTGGATAAAGAAACCTTCAATCTGGGGCGTTCCCAGGCGATAGATCCGGCCATAGGGGCGAAGCGTAATTGGCTTTCCACTATTGTTCTCAACGGTCTGGCTGATTGAAAACAGGTAGTTCTGATCGACGCTTATCGTCCGCTTGAAAACAATGCCCTCACCGTTGTCCCAGACCAAAGTGACAGGCTCTTTGTCACCGAGTTTGGTTTCACCATTGGCGACTTTCCAAACTGTCTCGCGCGTCGGCACCTTTGTTGAGGTGCCGGGTCCAACGACCCAGCCATGTTCAGCAAAGTATGGTTGTGGTGCGAAAGCCGGCGAAAACAAAACGACGTTAGGGCTCGTCTCGGCCAACTCCTCGCGGTAGCGGTTCAGCTTGATGTCGTCGATCCGGCCACCGGTGAGATTGATTGATCCGGTAATTGCCGATGTCGTAATCGGCAGGCGGGCTGTCCGCTTCAAAGCAGCTTCCCGCGACACGCTGCCGAGCACGGGAGCGCTACCACCAGCCGAGCCGACAGTTGGCGCCGAACCACCAGGCGTCGATGAAGGCGCTGCCGGTGCCGAACCACCAACGGGATTGGCAACACTACCGCCGTTCTGCTTCTGTTTCGCCTGTTCGGCGGCAACCGCACGTCGGCGTTCCTGCTCCTCCTTGATCTTCGGTGAGGCATAAAAAAACTGCCAGGCCAGCATGACAGCCACTGACAGTAAGATGGCCATAAGGAGATTTTTCTGATCACCGGGATCTTGCGAGAACATCATTTGTTCCTAGGAAGCGGCAGGGTTAACGCGTGTCGTCTCTGTTTGCCTAATTTATTTGGGTAAGGAAAGTGTCACCGGGTCACGGCCATTTACCCCTTTGATTGGCGTTGCGGGCCACGGCCGGCTGGTTTGCGATCACTTTTGTTATTACTTTTCAGTTTCTTAAACGCCACTCTCATGTCATCACAGATGTTTTGAAAGGCGTAATTTAAGGCTGGCCCGCGGGCCAGAATGACATAGTCACATGTGGGATCGGCAAATTCTGGCGCAAGCGCCGTGACTGCAGATTTCAGACGCCGACGGATACGGTTTCGGATAACAGCGTTGCCGAGCTTTTTGGTGACCGTGAAACCGAAGCGGGCGACCCCAGCACAATTAGCACTCGCCGGGCGGGGCTTGCATTCGATGAGAAAAGGACGACCGGACCAGCGTCGGCCTCCTCGGATACGTAGGAACTCCGGCCGCTTCTTAAGGGTGACAAGTGCCATATCCCGTTGCCAGCCCCTGCTCCGGACACAAATATTGGTTTCCTGACAACGAGTTACCAGGAACCTGAATGATTGCGGGTTCTAAGAGGCCAATCGCCTAGGCGGATAGCTTTTTGCGGCCTTTGGCACGTCGGCGAGCCAAAATGCGCAATCCGCCCACTGAGCCCATCCGCTTTCTAAAGCCGTGACGGCGCTTTCTGACGAGCTTACTTGGTTGATAGGTTCTCTTCACGGGTCGGCTCCAACGTCGGATGTTCCTGACTTAATGCGGGTTCAAAGCGCTCTGCGCTGGATCCTGGAGCCTGGAACTAAAGGTAAAATCTCGGAAAGCGGGTTTATACTGACAGGTCACAACCAAGTCAAACACTGCTTTCAGATAACAGGCCTTCAACTCTCCCGACATGATATCACGAACGGTTGAGAGACGCTTTCCTTTTTGCCGCAGCTCACGCAACTAGTCGGTTAACGCGGCGGTCCGAACGTGCCTGGAGGGCTCCAGAGGGTGTTTGCCGCCACACTTTGGCATAAGAGGAAATTCGATGCTTCAGATGATCGGCCGAACGATTGGCCAGAATTTTGGATTTGCGGCAGCCTTCATAGCGCTTTCCGCATTCGCTGGTGCTCAAACCGCGTCTGCAAACCTTGCGCAGAAATTCTCGCAGTTTGCTGCTGACTCAAAGTCGACTGTCGATCATTCAGCATGGGACAGAATGCTGAAGGCCTATGTTAAGCCGGATGGTACAGGCCTCAATCGACTTGATTATGCGGCCTTCAAAAAAAATGACCACAAGGCGCTGAAGGCTTACGTGAAATCACTCGAAGCAACAAATGTATCCAAGCTCAGCAAGAACGAGCAATTTGCATTTTGGGCCAATCTCTACAATGCCAAGACCATTGATGTTGTGCTCGATCACTATCCGATATCATCCATCCGCAAGATTACGATCAAATCCAGCCTGCTCGGCTTTTTAAAGAAGAGCGTCGGAGCTGGCGGTCCCTGGAAAGCAAAGATCATGAGGGTTGGCGGCGAAAAACTCAGCCTTGATGATGTCGAACACGGCATAATGCGGCCGATCTTCCGAGATCCGCGTGTCCATTACGCAGTCAATTGTGCTTCGATTGGTTGCCCCAACCTGCGGACATCAGCATTCACAGGCGCAAACCTAGAAGCCGAACTCGACGCCGGTGCTCGCGATTACATCAACAATCCACGCGGCGTAGCAGTAACTGGTGGAGAAGTCACGGCATCGTCGATCTATCGGTGGTTCCAATCCGATTTCGGTGGCAGCGAAGCAGGCGTGTTAAAGCATGTCGCGGAGTTTGCCGAACCGGGACTGAAAGCAAAGCTCAAGAAAGCTCGATCAATTAGTGGCTTCGAGTACGATTGGGCACTCAACGACGTCCAAAAGTAGTCAGCGTTTCATTTGCAGGAATAGGACAGAGCAATGTCTGACACATCGCAATCCAAAGGTGGAATTGGCCGCTGGCTACCGCTGATCGCAATAGCAGGTCTCATGGTGCTGGTTTTTGCCATGGGCTGGCACAAGTACCTGTCATTCAAAACGATCGGTCTCAATTATGAAGCTCTGCAAGGCTTCATCGGCGAAAATCTTCTCGTCGCACTCCTCATCTACATGGGGATCTATATTGCGGTCGTGGCATTGTCTCTTCCCGGCGGGCTGATCATGACGCTTTCCGGCGGTCTGTTGTTCGGCTGGCAGATTGGCGCCCCAGCCACCATTATCGCAGCCACAATCGGCGCGACGTTGATCTTCCTTATCGCAAAGTCATCGATTGGCGAGACGTTGGCTGCGCAGGCCGGTCCTTGGATTGGAAAACTGCGCGAAGGTTTCCAGGAAAACGCCTTGAGCTACTTACTCTTCCTCCGCCTTGTACCCGCGTTCCCATTTGCAGTCGTAAACTTGGCACCAGCCCTGCTCGGCGTACCATTGCGAACTTACATCATCGGCACCTTCCTAGGGATCATTCCCGGAACCGCGGCCTATTCATTTGCCGGTGCTGGGCTTGGAAGTGTCGTCGAGGCGCAGAACAAGATTTACAATGCCTGCGTTGCGCAAAAGGGTGAAAATGCCTGCGAATACACTATAGATGTCACCGCACTGGTGACGAAGGAACTCATCATTGCTTTTGCGGCATTGGGCTTTGTGGCCCTGATACCGGTTGCCTACAACTGGTACAAGAAAAGGAATAATGGCCATGCAGCTGCGTAACGACAGCGCGGCAGTTGACCCGGCGGACGGCTTGACCGCCGGATCAGAGAAAATCGACGCCGACATTTGCGTCATTGGGGCAGGTTCTGGCGGGCTTTCAGTGGCGGCTGCAGCCGCTGCCTTCGGCCGTAAAGTTGTTTTGCTTGAGAAGCACAAAATGGGCGGCGACTGTCTGAACTACGGTTGCGTTCCATCCAAAGCGCTTCTCGCTGCCGGCAAGCGCGCCCAAATTATGCGATCCAGCGGTGACTTCGGCATCGCCCCAACCGAACCTTCGGTCGACTTCGCGGCGGTCAACAAGCACGTCAAAAGCGTCATCGCTGCCATCGAACCCAATGACTCGGTTGAGCGTTTCACTGGATTGGGCGTGCAGGTCATCCAGGCTGCCGGCAAATTCATCGACAAGTCCACTGTCCAGGCGGGTGAGTACCTCATCAAGGCACGACGCTTTGTCATCGCGACAGGGTCATCACCGTTTGTACCTCCAATTCCTGGTCTCGATTCTGTTCCCTATTTCACCAATGAAACCCTGTTCGATAATACAACACGGCCTGACCATCTCATCATTGTCGGAGCAGGCCCGATTGGCCTGGAAATGGCGCAGGCTCATCGCCGTCTCGGTAGCAAGGTGACAGTCGTCGAGGGCGCCAAGGCACTCGCAAAAGATGATCCCGAATTGACAAAAGTCGTGTTGCAGCAACTACGCGACGAGGGGATCGATATTCTCGAGGGCTCCCTGGTCCAGGAGGTACTGGCCGGACGTGATGGTTCGGTGCAGGTGAAATACAAATCAGACGCCGGTGAGGCGACCGTTGAGGGCAGTCATCTCCTAATGGCTGTCGGTCGCAAACCAAACATCGAAGAACTTGGGTTAGAGAACGCAGGCATTAAGTTCGAGCGCAGCGGCATCAATGTTGACGCCGGAATGATTACCTCAAATCGTAAGGTGTTCGCGATTGGCGACTGCGCCGGCGGTTTGCAGTTCACCCACGTTGCAAATTATCACGCTGGAATTGTTATTCGCAGAGCACTCTTTCAGATGCCCGCCAAGGCGAACGACAAGGTCATCCCGTGGGTTACCTACACCGAACCCGAGCTGGCCCACTGTGGTATGAGCGAACAGCAGGCGCGGGACGAATACCCGACCGTTAATGTCCTCCGGTGGCCGTATCACGAGAACGATCGCGCACAAGCTACGCGCGCGACTGAGGGTTTGGTCAAAGTGCTGACAGATAAGCGCGGCCGCATACTGGGCGCGTCAATCGTTGGTGACAACGCCGGTGAGCTTATTCAGATGTGGTCGTTGGCGATCTCGCAAAAAATGAAGATCAAAGCGATGACCGAATGGGTCTCGCCCTATCCAACTCTGTCGGAAATCAACAAGCGCGCCGCTTATAGATACTTCGGAGCGGCAGCAGGCAGTGCGATGGTGCGAACAGCAATTAACTGGTTGACCAAGCTCGGCTAGGCACCGACATAACCACTAGGTTAATGTACGATCAGGATCTGATGACAGCATCGGTATGAATGACACTGGGAATCTACCGTCAAAACCGCGCGACTACAAAAGTACGTCGGCGACGCCTTTGCTTGTGAAATTGCGATCCGCGCCCGGGAAACTCCGACAGTGGTTGGGCGGCGCGTCCGGCAGTGCAAATCATGGCTGGTCAGGTCTCGGGCTACCTTCAAAGCTTCTCGTGCTGACATTGGTATTCGTCATGTTGGCGGAAGTTCTCATCTTCCTGCCGTCCATCGCGAACTTCCGGGTGAATTGGTTGACCGAGCGCTTGACGTCGGCACGTCTGGCAGCGCTCGCAGCGGAGGCCGCCAAACCGAACATCGTCCCGGAGATGGTCAAGCAGGAACTACTGGACACCGCCCAGGTTCGCGCCGTCGCCATCAAGAAGAACCGCATTCGTAAGCTTGTCCTGCCGCCCAATAGCCCGGTCGTCGTGGATGCCAATTTCGATTTCCGTGAAATGCGCAACGACAGTACCTGGAGTTGGATCTCGCGCCGTATCGGCCTGATCGGTGATGCACTCGAGGTTTTCACCGCACCAGAGAACAGAGTCATTAGAGTCTATGGTCAGGCCTCAACCGGTCTTGGCAAGCCGCCAGCCATGGACGAGTTTGTCGAGATCGTATTGCCCGAAAAGCCTCTCAGAGAGGCAATGCTTAAGTTCGCACGCAACATCCTGATTCTTTCCATAATCATTTCTGTTATCGCGGCGAGCCTCGTTTACTTCGCGCTGATCCGAGTTCTTGTCCAACCGATGATGGACATCGGTAAGAACATGCTCGAGTTCAGCGAAAACCCGGAAGATCCGGGACGCGTGATCGTGCCATCGGGCCGCGGCGACGAACTCGGTACAGCGGAACGCGAACTCGCAAACATGCAGAATGAAATGATCGGCCTGTTGCAGCAGAAGAACCGGTTGGCACAGCTCGGTCTCGCGGTATCAAAAATCAATCATGAT
>JBCDBQ010000060.1:0-19637 GCA_039183375.1 Pseudomonadota bacterium | reverse complement strand
GCCGCCCGCGGGCAGACCCATCGGCGCGCCTTCCAGACCGGGGAAGGGGCCAGTGACCAGTTCAAAATCGCCTTGGCTGCGCTCAACCGCGCCCAGAGCCGAGGTGGACCAGAACATCATGCCGATCTCGCCGGCAGAGAAGGACGCCAGCGCGGCTTTCCATTCGAGGTTCTGCATCTCACATTCGGTGAAAATCTCCTGCATCTGCTCCAGCGCGACCAACGCCTCGGGGCTGTCCATGGTCACATGGCCATTTTCAACAATCGCCTTGTCCTGCGACCACAGCAAAGCCTGCATGAACCAGTTGCCAGTGATGTTCCAACCCCAGAAGATCGGGTTGTCGATACCGTTGGCCTTCATGGTCTTGCAGGCCGCGATCACCTCGTCCCAGGTCGTCGGCAGCTCGGTGATGCCGCCTTCGTTCAGGATGTCCATGTTGTAATAGCCAACAGGCAGCGAGATCGAGAAGGGCAGGCCGTGCACTTCGTCGTTGAAGGTCGACAGCGCGAGCATCGCCTCGTGATAGCCGTCTTTCTCGAAATCGGCCTCGGCTGCGATGAAGGGCTCCAGCGACTGGGCGATGCCTTTGTCAACCAGCGGCGCCTGGCGGTTCAGACCCTGCATGGAGACGTCGGGCAGATTGCCGGACACGGCTTCGCGCAGAACGGTGTTGGTGGCGTCCTCATAGGATTCGTAGGTGGCGCGGAACTTCACCTCGATATTCGGGTGCGCCTCTTTGAAGGCGGGCATCATCGCCTCATAGGTCACGTCAAAGAGGTGGCTATAAGGATAGGCGAACTCGATTGTCACCTTGTCTTCAGCAAAAGCGACGGTGGCGGACAGAGCCACAGCCATTGCAGTCAGCGTATATTTCATTACATCTACTCCAGTTGTTGGGGCTGACGGTTTGGCGATTGGCAGACCCCGGTGATAAGCCCGAAAGGGCGACGAGTAGGGTGGGAGCGATCCCACCCTATTTCATTCCAGACAGCGTGATCCCCTCGATAAAGCGGCGTTGTGCGACCAGAAATGCGACGATAAGCGGTGTGACAATGATGGTGGCCGTGGCCATCATCGGTCCGAAGAAGGATCCATCCGCATCGCCCTTAAACTCGCGCAGGCCAAGCGGCGGCGTGAACAGATCCCGGCTGCCGGTGACAACGATGCGCGGCCAAAAATAGTCGTTCCAATGGGCGACGATGCTGAATATGGCAAAGGCCAGAAGGGCAGGTATGGCTGTGGGCAGCATGACACGCCAGACGATGGCGAACTCTGTCATCCCGTCCATCCGCGCAGCATCAATCAGATCATCCGGTACGGTCATAAAGAACTGCCGCATCAGGAAAATCCCGAAGACCGAGATCGTCCACGGCACCACCAGCGCGGCATAGGTATTGGTTAGCCCCACTTTGGCGAGCATGATGTAAAGGGGCAGGGCAATCGCGTGCACCGGGATAAGCAGGCAGAATAGTACCAGCCCGAATACCGCTTCGCGCCCCCAAAATTTCAGCTTGGCCAGCGCATAGGCGGCAGGCAGGGCGACCATCACCTGAATGAAGAAGATCGACGCAGTGACGATCACCCCGTTCAGCAAATACCGCAGCAGCGGTGCCTCAATGAAGGCTTTGGAATAGTTGAACACCACCGGGCGCATGGAACAGTCGATTTCAGCCTGCGCTATTATGGCATTGCGGATCTCGCTGTCGGTCTTGCCCGGATATTGCGGCGCGGCGGCGGCAATCTCGTCCCGGTTCGGGTCGCGCAGCTTGACGCAGCGCGGGTCGACCATCATCTCTTGCGCGCCAAAGAAGCCGCCCACACCCCGGTCAATCTCGCCCGGGCTTTTGAAGGAATAGCTGAGCATCATGTAAAATGGCGCCAGCACGATGATCGCACCGATCACAAGGATCAGATGTTTCCAGATGTCGCGAGTCATCAGTAGTGCACCTTGCGTTCGACCAGCCAGCGCTGGATCAGGGTGAGAAACATCACAAAGATCAGAAACAACATGGTGATGGCCGAGCCGATGCCGATTAGGTTCTGCTGCACGCCTTTCTCAAAGATCGCGAACATCATCACATAAGTGGATTTGTTGGGGCCACCGCCCTGAGGCCAGAAAGCTTCGACGGTGTCAAAAACCTGAAAGGCGCGGATGCAAGAGATTGTCACCACAAACACAGTCGTCGGCCCAAGTGCGGGCCATGTGACGAGCCGGAACCGTTCCCATGCGCTTTTGGCCCCATCCATTTCTGCGGCATGGTAAAGTTCGCGATGCACCGCCGTCAGCCCTGCGAGGTAGAGCACCATGTTAAAGCCAAAGCCTTGCCAGATGCCGATGAAACAGAGCACCCAGATGGCGTAATCCCGATCCCCGAGCCACAGCGGGAAACCGTCGGCGCAGCCATTTGCTAGGAAGGGGACCACCTCAAGGAAGGTGCCGCAGGACATCTCGAAGGTTTGATTGATTACGCCAATCGTGGGGTGCAGCATGAATTCCCACACGATGGCCATCGCAAGCAATGTCGCCATAACCGGCAAAAAATAGATCGTCTTGTAGACATCCCCGATCCGCCCCAGCGAATTCACGAGCAGCGCCGCGCCTAGCCCCAGGGCAACCGAGATCGGCACGACCACCGCAACATAGGTAAAGGTCGCGATGAACATCTTCTCATAGGTCGAGCGGGAAAACAGGCGGTCGTAATTCTTGAAACCCACCCAGTCAAAGCCGGAATTGCCCAGCGAATAGTTCGTGAAGGACAGAACGCCCGCCACGACAACAGGCACCAACAGGATCAGAAACATCAAGGCGAGCGCTGGTGCGGTCAGGCCCCAGGCCGTCCGGACCTGCCGGTTCACTTCGCGCGGGGCGCGTGCGGCGGCTGGCGCGTCAATCGCGGCCATGTCATGCCACCTCTCGCACATGCGTGACGGCGACTTCGACCCGCCGTTGACGCTTGCCTTCCGCGTCGAAAATCAAACCGTCCCGCAGATCAAAGCCAAGACCAACCTCAGTACCCAGTTGCAGCATATGGCGCTCTGCTGGGGCCGCGCGCAGGGTCACGCGCGCGGTTTGGTCCGCCAAGGCGATTTGCGCATAAACCTCGGACCCGAGGTTTTCCATATGCGCGACGGTGCCGGTCATCACCGGCTCTACCTGCGTAAGTTTCAGTGCTTCGGGACGCAAGCCCAATTGATAGACACATTGCTGAGTCGCTTCTGTAACGTGGCCCAAAACGCGGCCAAACAGGCTCAACTCCGCATCGGAAAGCTCAACCGGCAGGATATTGATCTTTGGCGAGCCTATAAACTCCGCCACGCGGATATCGCTGGGATCTTCGTAGATGACACTGGGCGCGTCGCATTGCAGGATCTCACCACCCATCATGACAGCAATCCGGTCCGACATGGTCATTGCTTCGACTTGATCGTGGGTGACGTAGATAAAGGTTGCGTTCAGGCGTCGGTGCAGTTGCGCGATCTCGGCCCGTGTCTGAACCCGCAGCTTGGCGTCCAGATTGGATAGCGGCTCATCGAGCAGAAAGGCCGCCGGTTCCCGCACGAGCGCGCGCCCCAGGGCCACCCTT
Organism: Pseudomonadota bacterium; assembly: GCA_039183375.1. GTDB lineage: Bacteria > Pseudomonadota > Alphaproteobacteria > Rhizobiales > Hyphomicrobiaceae > Tectiglobus. The sequence goes on along the minus strand of JBCDBQ010000060.1, from coordinate 16,053 downwards.
TGCCGTTGCCCACCCGAAAGCTGCCCCGGCTTGCGATCCAGCAACGCGCCGATTTCCAGCATATCGGCTGCGTCCTGCACCGCAGAAGCGATCTCGGTTCGCTGTTCTTTGGCACCCGGCAGGAAGGGGCCGATCAAGGGCAGCCGTTGCATGGCTGTCAACGACCGCATCCGCAAAGGCACAGCGATGTTCTCGGCCACGGTCAGATGGGGATAAAGTGCATAGGATTGGAACACCATCGACAGGTTACGATCCGCTGCCCGCATACCGGTGACGGGCTCGCCGCCAATGGCGATCTCGCCGCTAGTCGGATCCTCTAGACCTGCGATGATGCGCAGCAATGTCGACTTGCCGCACCCTGACGGCCCAACGAGCGACACGAACTCCGCATCCGCGACGTCCAGCGTCACACCCTTCAGCACCTCGGTGTCCCCAAAGCGTTTGGTAACCGATGAGATCGACAGGCCAGCCATGCGATTCCCCCATTCGTTGACACAGGGCTACTGGTGCCGAGCCACAATTTTGTGACGTCACATTAGTGAAACCGATGGTGTCTATGGGTTGCGCGAAAGGAGACTTTATGCGCCCCAATCACCATCAGTTCGTCGCCTTCGCATATGTTGTCCGCGAGGGAAGCTTTTCGGCCGCAGCGGCCCGTATGGGCGTGACGCAATCCACGATCACGCAACATATTGGAAATCTGGAAAAGACCGTCGGCACGCTTCTGTTGCGCCGCGGCAGAGACGGGGTGGAGCTGACGCCAACAGGACAAGAGTTTTATGATCTGGCCGACCGCATGGTGTCCTTGGACGTCGAGGTCTCAGAGCGCCTTGAAGGCTTCAACGCCATGAAAAACGGGCGCTTGAACGTCATTGGCAACGCGCCGCAACCGGCGCTCAGGATTATCGGGACCTTCAGGCAACGCTTTCCGAACATCCAGGTGAACTTCGGCCTTTATGACTGGTCGACCGCGACGAATATGCTCCGCAACAGACTGGCCGATGTAGGTTTGATCACGGATGCACCCGTGTCTGACGCGTGGGAGCGCATTCACATAGAGAGCGCCGAATATGTTGTTTACTGTCCAAATGAACACCCTCTGAGCGTGCAGGCATCGGTATCTCTCAAAGACTTACAGGAAGAAACGGTCATTATTCCGGAAAGAGGATCCTTGACAAGGAAGTTGCTTGAGAACGCCTGTCGGACCCACGCCGTTGCGCTCGAACGAACGGTAACGATGGCGACTTTCCCTCTGATGTACGAGGCTGTTTTGCAGGGTATCGGCGTCGCGGTGTTCCTGTGCAACAGTAGTCTGATCAAAAAGTCTGTAACGGAAATTCCGATCCGCGAGATGCCGCAGAAACATGAGACCCATTTGATCGCCACAAAAGACAGGGTGGGTTTGAAACTGATTTCCGAGTTCATCAAATCAATAAATTAACATAAGACCGATTATGCGATACGGCAGTACAACTGACATTTTGGCCCCTGATTGATGACCTTGATGGTCTGTCAATAAGCTCCCGACAACTCTTTGGGAGCAGAATACGTTGTTTCTGTTCTGTCTGAGAATTCGAAAAATTCACCGGACGCAGGCTTTAGAAGTTCTAGGCCTCCAAGTCCGACTTCTGCTGTATAGCACTCAAGCAACTTACGCGCGATGACGGGTATCATTTTGCTTTGTGGCCCAAAATGTTTGGCATCATGCGCACTGAGCTTCATAATCAACGCATTTCGTAGATCCGTTAAAGAAAACCGCGGGTGCAGGGATCGAAACTCACCCATAAAGAAGTGCCAGGCCTCCGCACGAAACGGATCAGTTGTAAGCTGCTGGTGTAGATACCAAAGGGTCGGAACTTCACAAAGACCAGGATCCTTCAAGCGAAGCACTTCACCAAAGTCAGTCAATACAATCGGGAGTCTGAGCTCAATCACCCCGGATTTGTGAAGCCACGATCTGTACGCAGATGCGAAAGGCGCACCGTAGCCAAAGGGCTTTGCAAGCTCTCCGTCGCGGTATGTTGGATTCTGCAAACCTGTTTTCAGAATGTCAGACATCCTCTCTCTGTTCATACCAAAATTGCCATGAAAGAAAACCGTCACAGGGCGCCTCCTTATCCGATATTACGGAAACACATGCAGCGAAATCGTGCCACGTTGCGCTAAACTCTTCTAAAGCGATTATATGGCGTGTGCCTCTGAAGAAACATACAGCTTCCACCTACCCTCGGCCGACCTCTCGTAGTTGCTATTCTCGCGACTTTGGGCAGGGAAGGCTCGACGGGGCGGACAATCCTGACAACAAGAGTCGAAACAGACCACTAACGACTTGCGTCTTGGATCTTTGCTTCGAGGTCCGCCTTCTCCGCTTCACCGAGACCTGTGTCCAACCCGATCTTTGATAGCAGAACACGCCGAATAAGAGTTCGACCCTGTCCAGAGGCTTGTTGAAAGACCTGATGTGTGAAGTCCACCGACGCCACGGGCTCGAGTCTGCCCTTGAACCATTCCTCGGAAAAATCTCGCTCGGCCAATGCCTTCGGAGCCAATTCGCGGAGAGTGTCAAAGAGAGCCTGCATACCAACAGTCTTGGTGAGGTAAGACTCGCTAGATATGTCAGGACCAGCAACATCTAAGGCGGCGCGGAAGAAGTTAGTAACTGCTCCAAGCAGTACTTTGTCTCGTGTTTCAAGATAAAGGCTCCGCAGTGGCGACCGATCCTTGGGTCGCAGATTTTCAATGCTACTTCTTGTTCGGTTCTGACCAGTGCGGAGGGCATCAGCATCTTGTTTCGGGGATGATGAAATTAGACGCGTTATCCCATCAACGACTGTAGCGGTCGAAACCATCCAACGGTTTTGTGCACGAGCCTCAGCACGGGTGATAGCAAAATCGTTTTCAGCGGCAACTAATATGCGTTGATGAAGCGGACTACTCGCCTCTGTATTGAGCTTCCTTGACAAGAAGACAGAGAGCTTTTCTGGTGACCAGCACTCAGCTGGTTCCTCATCAATGTTGTATCCGAAAAGCTCATAGGTCTGACTTCGATCCACAGGCTTCTGAGTTGAGTTGATTGTTGCAAACAAATAAGCTTGATAGGGTCGAGGCAAATCCAAAAAAACCGAGCACAGCACCGGCATTTTCAAACGATGAGGCTTGGCTTCAGTGAAACCAAACAATCTGTGTTGTCCGTCAATTATGGGCGCCAGACGCATGTCTGTTGGAATTATGAGCTCGAGACATTCGTCATCATCAGGGCGGTTTCTTACTTGCCACTTTATCCTTTCATCTTGGACTGCGAGACCGTCTTCGTCTGAATAATTTGCCGCTAGGATTATGGAATTCGGAAAGGCTGCTTCACTTGTTGAGATGTAGCGCCCGATCTCTTTGAGTCGCGCATCCCGTAGTTGCCGCTGTGACCCCTGGAGAATGTAGGTATCATCACTTCGCACAGCAGTGAGCTTGTCCGTGTAGGCTACGCTGAGGAGTATATCCGCAGGTATTGCTACAGCATAGAATTCACCAAGGGGCTGATCTACCTGAATGGCCGGAAAGCGCGCGAAAGGTTCTTGAGCGTTCATATCGTGAACCCCTCGATATCGCCGGCCGCATCGTCGTCTGCATCTCCACCCAAGGGCGCTTGTGCGCTTGTCTTGCTAAATTTTTTGTCGTCCCAGTTTGCAATCCACCAAGTGACCATAGCTAAAGCGATGCCCCCCGTAACTACTGGCACCAGGAGCTTCGGTACCAGCTGCTCCGCAATGGCGGCAAAACCAGCGAGCGCGAGAAAGAGAAAGAGGACCAAAACAAACAAAACGCGCAGATGTTTATCCTCGTCTTCCATTATGAGAACCTGCACACATGATATCGATCCCACAGCAGCAAAGAACGTCAGCATAGATTGAAATACAGCTGGCGTAGTCGTTGATATGCCAAGTGAACTCTCGATTAATGCAATCCATATTCCTACGGCGCCAATCGCCATGGAGAGAATGAAATAAAAAACATAAGTCGGCTTGGCAAATGGCTGCAGAAATCGATCGCGCAGTGTTTTTCCGAGTTCTGCCCATTCCCTTGGATCATCTTCGTTTTGACTCGAGCTTCGTCCGTTTGACATCCATCCACCCTCTAATCGAAGAGCCGTGACATAGTATTCTCGGCAAACTGGCAACAGTGCAACCACCGTTTCCCTGTAAGTCTGTTGCTACCTTCAGAGAGACAGGTTGATCATCGCCCCCTTTTCTTCTGAAGAGCGTTGTGCACAAATCATCGCTATGTACTTGTCCGATATCGACATTCCTGTTGACTTAGACACTTCTGCAGATGAAATCGAGCGAGTCCTTCTCAACCCTTGCTTGGCCGCCTCCATCACTTATGACCGAGGCGTTGGCTTTTTTACGTCGCGTTGGCTCCAGCGGGTTGCAGCCGGCATGGCATCCTTCGCGGCAAATGGCGGCGCGATGCGTCTGGTCACAAGTCCAAAACTGGCACCAGAGGATTGGGCAGCTCTCAAAGAGGGCGTAGACGCAAGATCTCATCCAGCGCTCTTGGACGCCTTGTCTAAAGAAGTTGACGATCTTGCAGAAATGGCCGAGTCGCGGCCAGTCCAGATGCTATCTTGGATGATAGCGGATGGCATTTTGGAAGTTCGCATCGCCATTCCTGTCGCCAAACTTGATGGTGATTACCATCCCAAGCTTGGCTGTTTTACTGACGCCAATGGTCAGAAAGTAGTGTTTCACGGTTCGCAGAACGAGACCGAGCAAGGGTTTCGAAACTTCGAGAGCCTTGATGTGTTTTCCAGCTGGGCCAGCCCGCACGATGCTCAGCGCGTTGAGAACCATTGCAACCGCTTTACACGTATCTGGGAAGGGCGTGACCCCAACGTTCGGTGTTTCACACTGCCGACTGCGATCAAAAAGAACTTGGTCAAATTTACATCGAAGAAATCTCGACCCTACCAGCTCAATGCGCAGCGGCGCGTAAAGCCAAACATGTGGCGACATCAGGACGAAGCTGTCGCAGAATTCATTTCGAACCGTGCGGGTGTCCTTGAAATGGCAACCGGAACTGGAAAGACGCGAACTTCTCTTAAAATAGCGCATGAACTGATCGAGCGGGATCTCATCGACAGTATCATTGTTACGACCGGAGGAACGGACCTTCTTGAGCAATGGTATGATGTTCTTGTCAGTGACGGTCCAAACTGGCCAAGATACCGTTTAGATGGCCAGAACAAGGATGCCGGTGCCTATCTCAGACGCCCTAAAGGAAAAATCCTGGTCGCTTCGAGAACCATGGTAGATCGTGTGCTGTCGCGTCTACCGGAAGCGATTGTAGACAGGACCCTACTGATTTGCGATGAGATTCATGGACTTGGTTCCCCCGCTCTTCGCAGATCCCTTAGCGGGTTGTTGTCTCCGTTTAAGTTTAGGCTCGGTCTAAGTGCAACACCAGAACGAGACTATGACACCGCGGGCAATGATTTCATTGAAGCAGAGATCGGTCCAGTGATCTTTCGCTTCGCTTTGGAAGAGGCCATCAAACGAGGCGTCCTTTGCGAGTTTGACTACGTGGCGCTGCCCTTCGAACTCTCTGAAGAAGACCGTTCCGAACGTGCACGCCTCATACGTGCACATGAAGCGGCCAAGAAAGCCGGTACCGCGCGGCCCGATGAAGACCTCTACCGTGCTCTTGCAGACGTGAAAAAAACGTCGCTCCAGAAGCTGCCCGTCTTTTCAGAGTATTTGAAACAAAACCCCAAGAGCCTCGATCGATCCCTCATATTTGTGGCGACTATGGCCTATGGAGAAGAGTTTCAAAAGCTCGTCGCACAACATACAGATGATTTTCACCCTTACTTCACCGGCGATCATCGCAACAACCTAACAAGATTTGCCGAAGGGGACCTCGACTGTTTGCTAACATGCCACAGGCTCTCTGAGGGCATCGATATTCAGTCGGTAAAATCTGTGATGCTCTTGTCCGCAGATCGCGCTAAGATTGAGACGATTCAACGCCTTGGACGATGTCTCCGTACCGATGCCGAAGATGCCGGAAAGCGTGCGCTGGTGGTTGATATGGTTTGCGTCGATGAAGACGGGATGGAGGCTGCGGACGCCGATCGATCTGCTTGGATCGAACGTGTCGCTGAAACAAGGCGCGAAGAATGACAGACCCTTTGTTTCCTGAATTGATTGAGGCGTTGCGGGAAGTTCTTGAGGAAGCAGGCCAAGACTCCCAGTTTGACCAACAGCTCACAAGACTGATTGCGAACGCATATGGCGGGAATGCCGATCGGAAGGACGTGGAGCTCCTCCTGAACGCTGTAACATTGGACGCCGAAGATGGACATTAAAGTCAAAGCTTGGAAAGCCGAGGGGCTACGCGGTGCCATGCAAGATTTTCAGATTGACTTGTCCGACCCGCTTCGGCCGATTGCCTTAATCCAGATGCCCACGGGTACGGGCAAAACGACAACCATGACGCTGTTGAGGAAGGCGTTTTCTGGCGACCCGTTTTCGAAAGACGAGGTAGAGGAGCTGAGGGCCGAATTTGGCCCAGAAGAAGGTCTTTTCGAGTTGGAGTTAATGCTTGATCAAACAAGTTGTAAAATCAAGATAAGCTTTGATTTTGTCAATTTGACGTCCCGCTACAACACAGTGCTGACGCCTGGAGGTAACCGACAAGGCCACGAGCTTCCTCGGCCTTACGATCGCCTCTTGGACAAGAACCTTGCACGCCTCTTTGTGTTTGATGGCGAGCTCGCGGCCGAATTGCGTGACCGCCATCTCACAAGTGCCGATGAAGCGATTGATTCTCTTTACAGACTCTCGGTCCTCAGCGGTCTGAAAGCAGATGCTGATACCGTTTTGGAAACGCAGCGCAAGCAAAACAAACACATAACCGGGCAGCAGAGCAACACTGTGCAGCGTCGCAAGGACGCCTTGATCGAAGCGGAGGACCGGCTTCAAGAGCTCGCTGAGGAGCGACGTGTCACGAGCCTTTCCGAAACAACGCTTGCCGAAGAGCTCAAAACCCTACAAGCGACGATCAATGATCTCGCGGAGAAAAACAGCAAAGTCGATGACGCTTACGAAATAGCGAAAGGCGATGTTGCAACAGCCGCCGCGCGACTGGACGCGGCGCATGCGCAGGTTTCGAGCTATTTCCGGCGACCGCAAGCACTACATGCTGCGATAGGTGCAAGGCTTGCTCATTGCTATGATCAGATTGATGCGGCCAAACTCCCTGGGCCGTCCTCGAAGGTCTGGTTTGACTGGCTGGCTGAGCAACAGGACTGTGTCTGCGGTCGTCCCCTAACAGACCAAAAACATCGCGACGCTATTCTGGAGAATAAGGACCAATACCTGGGTGACGAACAGCACGGCCTCGTCAATCAAATCAAAGGCGCTCTTAAACAGGGCGCCGTCGCTACGGCAATGGCAAATGAGACCATAGAGACTTTGGATGACGCAACTTCAGAACACCAACATGCCAAGCAACAACTGCGTGCCGCTCAAGACCGGCGAATTAAGGCCGCTGGCGGCAACATCGACACACTGCGAAGTCAAGAGAAGCAAATAGAGAAAGACCTAAATGATGCCCAAAAAACCTTAGCGACCTTAGATGCGAGTGAGGGACGCTCGTGGAAGGACAGCATCCCACTCTGCCAAAAAGAGGTCGACAGCAGAAAAGAGGCGCTCAATGAAGCCTCAGACACCTTTAAGACCTACCAGAAAGTGAAGTTTCTTCAGGCTATTCTCGACGAGGTGGCTGCAAGAACCGTCAAGAAGGTTCGAACCACTATTCAGGATCGAACAAACGAAAAGCTTGCCGGTGTTATCCATGCAGAGAGGCTAACAATCGACAGAATTGACCGAGCGCTGCAGCTAGGTGGAACCTCGCGCGTTCGTGGCGAAGTAAGCGTAGGTCAAAGCCTTGCTGTTGCCTATGCTTTTCTAACGTCACTTTTCGAACATGCGTCTTATCGACTTCCATTTATCGTCGATAGCCCCGCGGGCCCCATTGACGTCGAAACGCGGAAGAGCGTTTCAAAGCTTTTGCCTCAGATGTTTCCCCAGCTAATCATGTTTGTACAGTCAGGAGAACGAGAAGGCTTCGTTGAAGCCTTTTACGAGCGCAATGATGTTCAGTATCTAACTTGCTGGCGCGAACCAAACGGCATCCGCACTGTGCGTGGACGAGAGGCCTTTGAAGCCTTTCACAGCGATGATGACGCGCAGCCCGAGGACGATGCAATATGAGCTTCAGGATGCCAACACGCGGGGAAACCTACGCGTCAAGTAAGCTTGCGCGCCAGACCGATGCTCCGAAATACATCGTCACAGATTTCGACATCTATTATGCTGGGGCTGTTTTGGGCCTTTGTGCACGCCAAAGGATTCCAGTTGAGAACTACGATGCCGAAATCAACCGGGAGCTTACAAGAACCTATCCCAAAGACCGACTGGAGATCGCAGACACGATTGCTGGCATGCTTGTTGAGGCTGAACTGACACGCCAGAGCATAGACCCCGGCAATGCAAAACTGATACTCGCAACAATCGAGGAATACCTGTCGTCTGCCTCTCAAACACGGCTAACGACCGCCGGCCATAAGCTTCTGGATCGCTATGCCGCTGCCGGGTTCCGTCTTCTTGAAGAGCGCTTTGGCGATGATGGTTTCCGTTATGAAGAAGAATTCTTTGTTGCCTATCTTGGGCTCCTTGATGAGATTTGTAGCTCTACCAACACTGCTGACAGCTGATGGTCTCTGACAAATTCAGCATAAAAGGCCTTTTTAGCGCCTGCTCAGAGGCGAAGCTCCCTTTCCGCTCTTAGTCAGGCGTAGCAGACCGCAAAACCCGCCAACTCGCTTGCTACTGTCAACCGGCTTTGAGGAGCGAAAGTTCCGATATTGCTCGTTCGAAGCTCTGTACAATCTTCGATACGTCTTCCTGCCGTGTCTTCCTGCCCAAACCCAGTCGGAATGCGTTTCTGGCTCTTGAATTGTTACCGAACATCGCGAGCAATACATGAGAGGTTTCGACATGTTCCGTAGCGCACGCGCTCGACGCCGAGAAGCAGATATCGTCTTTCAGCTTCTGCATCAGTGCTTGTGGGACAACGCCGTCGATTGTGAGCGACATCGTGTTCGGCAACCGGGCCCCTGTGTTTCCATTGACATGCACCGCGAAGGCCTCCGTGAGTTCCTTTTCAAGCTGGTCTCGCAGTGCACCAATCCGCTGCCGGTCATGGTCTATGTACTTCGAAATGAGCTCAAATGCATGTCCAAGGCCCGCAATGCCAGGCGTGTTCAGGGTCCCTGCCCTCAAACCCTTTTCCTGCCCGCCACCAAACATCACTGGGGCTAAGTTCACCCGTGGTTTTCGGATCGACCGGTAAAGGGCCCCTACCCCTTTCGGTCCATAGGCCTTGTGTCCGGAAAAACTCGCCAGATGGATGGGGGCGTTCTTGAGATCAAGTGACACAAAGGCCGAAGCTTGTGAGAAGTCTGCGTGAAACAGCGCCCCAGCCTCTTCGGCAAGCTGGCCTGCCTCCAAGATGGGCTGCAAAACGCCCGTCTCATTGTTGGCGGCCATGATGGACACCAATCCGGTCTCATTTGTCAAAGACTGGGCCAGCTCATCGAGGGAAATCTGGCCGCCTTCATCTACCCCCAAGCGCGTTACCCGCGCGCCTTGGGTTTCGAGATGGTCGAAACAGGCCAGAACAGATGGGTGCTCGATCTTGCTGGTGATCAGATGCGTGCGTCCTGCCTCCCTGAGCCGAGGGAAAGCTCCAAGGATCGCAAGATTGTTTGCTTCCGTGGACCCGGCTGTGAAGACGAGCTCGGTTTCCTTGCAACTGAGATGGCCCGCAATCTGCTCGCGCGCAGTCTCGACAACCCTAGCAGCCGCAGAACCTTGGCTATGCTCAACACTTGATGGGTTCGCAAATAGCTCCCGACTGACACGAATGACCGTCTCCAAGACTTCCGGATCAATCGGAGTAGAAGCGTTGTGGTCCAGGTAAATCGGTGCCGACATCGCGTTACGCGCTCCCCGCGATCAGCTCGGCCGCATCCGCTGGAGATTTGAGCCGGACAGAGAGTTGTCGCACACCACGATCAATGTGAAGCCGCAATCGCGCCAGCAAATCACTGTCCTCGGCTTCAATATTCTCAGCTCCAAACTCGACGTATTTCAGAAGGTCGATGAAGAGAAGCTGGTAGTCCCCAAAGAGCGTATAAGCGTTGAATTCTTGACCGTCGCCTACGTCATCGGCTGCGCCGGATATGGGTCCGGCTTCAAAGGATGACAACATGGCCATGCGGCAAACGAGGTTGGGTGTCAGACCTGATCTTTGTGAAATGATCCGCACCTGTCCGGTCGCCGTCGATGAGATCCGGAACTTGTTAATGTGCATCGGTTGTCTCCAGAACCTGTGCATCCGCTTGAGCACTTAACACCGTGATCTCGGTGCGCTGCCCTCCACCTACGGCACCAATCTCAAAACGTCGGCTCACATAAGGGCTGATGATTTTCGACAAATCTGGGGTCAACTCGGTGTCGGTGCACAGCATGACGACCTGCGCCGAGCTGCGCGGTACGTAATTCGCCATCAAGTTTGTCCGGTGTTTCCGGTCCAGACGCGACAACGGCGTGTCGATGATCATCGGTAATTCGCGTCCACTTGTTCGGCCAAGTGCCCAAAGCATCGAGATCGCAAAGAGTTGCCTCTCGCCGGCGGATAGTTCGGATGGGGTAATCTCTCTGCCCTCTTTGCTCATAAGCTTCAGCTGAAAGCTGTTGGGATCGACGATGACGTCGTGCACAAGCGACTTCCGCGTGACGAGGCCGCTGAAAGCCTCAATGAAATGCTTGGAAAGCGAGGCGAGGCGCAGCTGAACAATCTGCTCCTCGTACTCGTTTAGCGCAGCTTGCGCTCGCGTCGCCAGGTCACGATTCTCTTCGGCCTTCACAAGCGCGAAGACGGCGTCTTGGGACTTACGCAACTCGCGCTCCAGCCGTTCGATCAACGCCCGAGCCTGTGTCGCCTCGCCCTGCTTGCGATTGAGCTCAGTTTCGATGGCGCCGAGTTCGAACTCTGCTCTTTTCAACTCCTCAAATGCGCCCGTGGCAGCACCGGGACGGAAGTTCTTTAACTGATCCTTCAAGGTTGCTCGTTGCTTTTGCAGCTCGGCCAGTTGCGCAGCCAATGTGGCCACCTTCACCCGTTCGTCCGCGACCTGAGAAAGTTTTGCCAAAACCCAATCTGGTTCTGTGCTCAGATCCATTCTGGACCGGTTGCCTTGGCTGGTCTTAACGAAGTCTTTGAGCTGCGCAAAATGCGTCTTCGTCCATGTCTTGTCGTCTTTGCCCACGGCCGCCTGAAAACTCGAGACAAAGGCTTCGATTGCTGTCGCGCTTTGCTGCCCGCGCGCCTTCTCCAGTTCTGCTGAGAACTGTTCGAGAAGTTTTGGAGCCAGGGCAAAAGGCGCGACGCCGTTTACAAGCGACTTTAACGTGTTGGTTTGTTTGGTCAGGTCGGCTTCGACCCGCTTTAGCTCCTCTGATAGGGTGTCACGGCTGAGCGCAATGCTTCCCCCCTCCTGTTCAAAGGCTTTCTGTGACGCCTCGCTTCGCCGCGCAAGCTGGGTGCGCTTTGCTGATAGCGATCCAATCTCCTCTTCAGCCAAGACTAGATCAGACTTTGCGATCTCTAGGTCGCGCCGGAAACCTTCTAAGTCGGTGTCGCCGCCCCGGTCCATGCTGCGTGACTTGTAGAGGGCGAGATCGCCTCGAAGCTGATCGAGAATATCGATGCCCAGCAAGGATTTGATTGCATCTGTCAGCCCAGTGCTTTCCTGATCGTCAGCAATGTCTTGGATTTTCTCTCCATCGAAAAAGAAAAGCTGAGACACTCCAGCTGGAATGATGTCTTCAAGATAGTGGTTCCAATCCTCGCTTGGGATATCCTCCACCGGTGCGCCATTGCGTTCAAACTCAAGGCTTTCAATGACGCTGGCACCGCGGGCTGCCCAAGAACGCCGCACGGTGTAGAGATCGTCATTGCCAAGGTGTTGGCTCTTGAAGGCCAGTTCGACAGAAGCATAGCGGTCTTTGGCAAAGTTGTTGATCCGTTTAAGCAGATGCCGCTCATATTCGGCCTGCCCAACACGCGCGCCGAGTGCGCGTTTGCCGTAGAGCGCCAGACGCACTGATTCCAGGAACGTTGTTTTCCCCGCACCATTATGGCCAACAACCAGAATCACAGGTTTTTGCCCGTCTGGCCCGGGTGCCAGATCAAAGCGGTGCTCACCGCCATACAGACCAAAATTGATGAGGCTTAGAGACTGTAAGATCATGTTTCAGTCTCAAAAAGAGGGTCAGACGATGATGCCTCGCGATCCTTCAATCGCTCTTTGCGCTCGTTCAAGACTGTTGTTTCGTCTCGCCACTCTTGCTCCAGGATCGAAGCGATCTTTCGGTGAATAAGTGTCCGGCGCTTCAGACCCCGCACAGAACGCTCTGCCTCCAGGAGTTGGGCCAAGAGACGTGGCGGCAAATCATGTGCGGCGCAGACGTCAGCCAAGACCCTTGCGTCATCGGCTTGGAATTCAAATCCGTCGGTTGCATCCGCTGGGAGTTCCTTTCCCGTCACAGCTTTGAGGGTCTCTGAAACAGCGTCGCCCCAGTCACCCTGTTCGCTCCGCCAGATCCGACGGATCTCCCGCAGTTCTTCGACCTGAATAAGGTCGGTCTTCTCCCCGGGCGGCGCATTGGCATTTACCTGCTCTTGCGCCTCAAGAAGTTTTCTCAAGAGCTCTTTGCGGTATTCAAAAAGATAGGGCCCCGGAATGGATGTCTCTGCATCGCCCACAAAAGTCACCGAGCCGTCCCGTCTGCGAAAATCCCGAAACTCTCGCTTCCGCTCGGGGTTTTGTGTTTCCGCCAGCTCGTCACGGAGATCAAGCAAAGGCTCAAGCCATTCCTCGCCATTCTCAACAAGCGCCTCCATGGCCTTGTCTTTTGTCACAACCGTGCACACCCAGCAGCCAAAGCGGGAATTCCCACAACTTTCGGTTTGCTTGTCGACTACAAGTGGGCACTCGCCAGCTTGCGCGTTTCGATACATCGCAAGCAAATCGCGGTTGTCCGATCCCCAAGGTGACTGATTTTGCAGCAAGAAAGCCCAAACATCATCCACACTGAAGGTCTCGATCGGCGTGAAGACGAAAGCGCCGAGCAAGGTCGAATGGCGAGACAAAGCCGTCCCATCGATCTTGTGCAGCGACATCACCTGCGCGCGTGTCGCGCTTTCCGAGGACCGTACGCCCAGAACCATGACCACCTCGCCATATTCGGCAACGCGGTTCTTGATAAAGGCATTGGCCGGATCGATCTTCAGCCGCTCCGTGCACCAGCGAAAGCGCTTTGACGGTGCAGGATATCCGCGGCCAATCAGGTTCACCCAGAAGCTATCTGAGATCTCCGGAACCACCTTTTGTGCGGTGATGGGCATGTTCTGGTCTGCCGCGGCCGCATTGATGGCTGCCAAGGTATCGTCGATGTAGTTTACGATCACGGGCGTTTCGACAAGCGTGTCGGAACTGAGGACGAAGATTGGCTTGCGTCTCGCGTCTTCCGGAAGCGCACGAATGGCACTCCAGATTAGCTGCAAGGCACAGGTCGAATCCTTTCCGCCGCTATACCCGATCACCCATGGCCGGTCGTCTGCCGCGTAAACCGCGCGGATATGTTCCTGCAGAGCGACAAGATCAAGCCCAGCCCGCTTTGTTTGGTCGGTTTCATTATTTGATGTCATGCGACGACTTTCTCCTCAGCCAATGACGCCAGGTAGTCGTCTTCATTCGCTTGTTCTTTTTCATTGAGTGCCAAGCCCACAGCCCCAATCAGGACGTTGGCCGCCAGATGCACGGACTTCACACTACCATCCATGCCGCGTGCGCCCATGACGCGTGGACGCCAGAGCTGGGCATTGCGCTTGCTCCAATTGATCTCCGCGAGCGGTGCCAAGCTTTCCGCCCATCCATCCGGTTTAGCTTCAATCAATCTTGCGCCTAAGACACCAAACGCCTGCAGCATAACGCCATGCGCATGAACTGTTTCTTTACGCAAATCACCTGCTGTTGTCGCGCCGCGCATCAGTTTCTGCCAGTCCGGGATCACCTCAGAAATCTGACGCCAATATGCGATCACGTTGCTTTCGGTGGTTTCACCGAACCTGTTTGCCTCCTGCCCGGCGAGCCATTTGTTGGCTTGATTCAGGCTGGACAAGGTAAAGAGGTTTTTGGCCCGGTTCGAAAGAGATGTCTTTTCGAGCTCGGTGAATTCTTGGAAAAACGGAATGTCTTCTAGCACGCGCGTGCTCAGACGTGCCAAAGGATTTCTGCGGTCATAGAGGACGTTCAAAGACCCGGATGGACGTACGGCATTCTTGTTGAGGTCTGCGAACATTTGCTGGCAGCGCTCGAGCCCCTCATCCACGAAAAGCACAACCGAGATAGTTTCATTTTCGAGCTTGGGTCGCGTCTTGAGGGCTTCTTCAATCGCTGCGCGACGGTGTTGCCCATCATTCAAGATTATGCGCGCCGTCATCGATAGCCGCAGCTCGCCAACATTACGGAACTGAAGACGGTCGCTGGCAGGAGAAAACTCTAAATCGCCATCCACCGATGCGCAAAGAGACGAGAGGGTATATTCTTCGAAGTTTTCCGAGAGGTAGGATGCGATTTGCGGAACGCGAACATTTGACAAAACGCGCTGAGCGCGTAGGTCAGCAGGCAGTTCCTGACTGTCGAACTCGAAGATCTTAGGGACCATTTTAAGCGGTACCATCACTGCATAGTACTCGGTCCCAGCCTGGACGCCGCGTATAGCCGCAAAATTGTAGTAGTTGCCGCTCATGGTGACCCCCTAGCTCTCTGCTGGAAGTCTATGGAAGTCGCTTGGGAAGTCAAATCGGAAATATAGCGTCCACGATGCAACCCTTTCTGAGGATGTCAGAAAAGCGGGCGATACTCAACATCGCGGCCCAACACGGCAGACGCGCACCTTCGCATCCCAGCTTAGCTTTCCAAGCCCCGCAAAAGCCGGTCAGCTAGACCCGCTTAATCTCGGGGGTCGGGTGCCCTTTCCACCTGAAGGTCCACGTATCGCCTTGGCGGACGTTCTGAACCATATGCGGGCGAAATGCGACGAGGCAGCGTCCTCCGTCTCGGCGTGTCGATGGATAGAGTAACCCATTGCCGCCTGATCCCAGCACGTCCTGCGCAAGCGATTGGCCGATCGGATAGGCGATGCGAGGGTCTGGGTTCATGACCTCCTCCCCCGCCCTGTCTGCCAATTCGTGCATCCGCGTCGTGAAACCAGCCAGCAATTCGCGATAGGCCGTCAGGTTCTCAAAGACACCCGTCGCTTCCAACTCGCGCGTCAGATGCCAGGATACCTCAGCTTGCGCCGTGAGGGCCGCGTCCTCGCCGTAGCTTGCATACCAGGCCCCGCGTTCTGGACCGTTGAACCGGTTGCCTGTCGCCCGCGTGTAGCAAAACGCGGCATTGATGTAGGTCCATCCATACCCGGCCGCCGCTGTCAGCAGCTCGGCGGGGTCGAGCCCTCCCGGAACTGGAAGCGTCACAGTCCGGCGCGCTGACGTCAGCCCTTCAATCTCTTCAAGGATCTTCAGATCGTCCTCATCGTCGGCCAGAGGCGCCATTGCCGGCTCGTCGATATAGGCCGTGGAGATCAGGCGGATTGTCGTCGCGTCTGTAAAGTCGACTTGATCGAGGTCTTCGGCTCGGATCACACGCCGCCCCGGAGCGCATCAATGTGTTGCCTGACCTTCATCATCGCCGGAATGCCG
Source organism: Pseudomonadota bacterium (assembly GCA_039183375.1). Classification (GTDB taxonomy): domain Bacteria; phylum Pseudomonadota; class Alphaproteobacteria; order Rhizobiales; family Hyphomicrobiaceae; genus Tectiglobus. The sequence continues at coordinate 162 of JBCDBQ010000060.1, read as the reverse complement.
CCATCGCACATGACTTGAACCGGGCTCCTTCCATTGAACCCTGGCCCCGTGTTCACGGTTTTTGGCCAGCCATAGGTCAGCGGACCGTTAAACAAGAGCCGGAGCCCTTTGAAGAGACCGATCAGAAGGCTCGCTCGCGTGACCTTGTCCTGATCGAGCGTG
>JBCDBQ010000059.1:0-19708 GCA_039183375.1 Pseudomonadota bacterium | reverse complement strand
GGCATATCGACGATTCCACTTTGGACAATCTCTGCCGGTATGTTTTGGGACCAACCTGGAAGGTTGCCAAAGAAGCCGAACCCCGTTGCATTGGCATCCGAAGTGTCTTCGAATGATCCATTCACGACATAGTTGGTCTGGCCTGGTGTGGCGGTGATGTTGGTCTCGTCGACGCTTCCCATCACCATGTCGCCGATGATCTTCGGACCATCATCGTCGAACGAAAATATCGTTGCATCGCTCGTGATCAGATCGATCTGATCTGACTGGGTGATGCTGTCGTTGTCGCCGTCGACAACTGTCACTTCGCGTTCGAGCTGAACCTTGCCGTCGCCAGTCAGTTTCAGTTCGGCAACCTCGTCGAAGAGAGCGGTGTTGCCGTGTTCGATGGCCTCATTGAGCATCAACTCAAGCTGCGGCTCACCACCGACATCTATGATCTTGATGGTGAAGACCGGGTCAGTGTCTTGATCCAGACCGGTGATCGTCTGCCCGTCAGCGCTAAGGCTGAGCGCAATTGCGCCACTGTCGGTTGCCGACAGGTTGGTTGCCAGTGGGCCGCCTTCCGTGAAGATGAACCGGATATCATCTGCTCGTGGCAGTTGCTCACCGTCGGCTCCAGCATTTGCTGCTACGGCAAACAGAGACAGCAAGCCGCCTGAGCCGGCGCTGATCATCGTACTAACGGTGCCAAGACCCGGGGCGCCTTCGTTGCCGTCCGGGTTCTGCATACCGGCGGGCTCTGCCGTGTCGCCACTGGCATAGCGGTCAGTGCCGGCAGCATCGTCCGTCTCATCGGCATTCAATGCCAGCTGACTCAACGTATTTGGATCGCCCGCCGCCGTGACGGTGAGCGTCGGGCTATCATCCTCGATCGTGACAGCAACGTTGGCTGTTGCGATTTTCGCACCATCCGATACATAAGCAGTCAGATCAAAGGATAAGTCGTCTTCCGCTGACGCGTCGTCGTGATCAATCGGTCCATCGAGATCGACAAGGATTTTACCATCGGCTTCGATGGTGACCGTGATGATCGTTGACATGCCGACCTGACCGGTCAGCGTGTCAGTGTTTTCTCCGGTCCAGACAACCGGTTGTCCTCCGGAGGTCAGGTCGGATGGCGGGTCGCCCAGTGTGTATGTCAGAACGTCGCCGTCGGGGTCGACTGCTGTAATCTGACCCATCGCAGTATCGGCGTTGGTCGTATCGTCCGATCCGACATTGTCTGCAATGCCGTTTGGCAGGCCTTCTTCGGACACGGCGTCAAGATCAACGGATGAGATCTCAATCTGAGGGCCGTCATTGTTGCCTTTGACGGTGATGGTCAGCGTTGTGGACGCCTTGTTGCCGTCGATGTCCTGGATTGTGTAGGCAAACTCGTCAACAGCTTCATCGCCGATTTGCAGGGCGAGCACTGCTGGATCGGTGTGATCGAGTTCGTACTCATAATTGCCATTCGAGAAGATTTTGAGCGTACCATACTTGCCGTTGATTGTGGTTCCATCACTATCAACATCTTTCTCGGTGCTGCCCCGGAACACGCGCACAACTTCGATTGGATCGCCCGGCGTCTGATCGGCGCCGTTATCCATATCACCACTGTCGCCAGGCGCGGCATCTGTGATGACATTGCCGGTTGCAGGTGCCGGGTTCATGGATGCGTCATCGAGTGGCATGCCGGCCATGATCATGTCGGTGTCGGGCTCTGCGACCGGTGCACCATCCGCGATCTTGATCTTGAGCGTCGCCGCAGTGGTGTCCCAGTCACCATCGGTGAGTATGTACTCGAACGACTCGTGAACCGGTTCGGTTGCTATGAACTCACGGATGAAATAGTCGCTTGAGTCGTTGCCGCGTGTGCCGGCGGCATAAGGCAGTGCCGTGAAGACAACGCGCGCAACATGGCCACTGAGTTGATCTTCACCAACGGAGACGTTGCCGACGCCGCGGCCAAACGTTTCGGTCACAGGCTGGCCAAACGTTCCCGTACCAACTTCGGCACCGCTCGCATCAAATGCCGTCCAGCGGCCGATCTCGCCGCCAGCGTCGCCGCCGCCGCCTTCGCCCTGGATTGCGCGAGTGTATTCGAACGAGAAGCTGCCGGCGTGGTTGTCGAGTGCGATTTCGATGGCTTCCGAGCTACCTGGATCCACTGTCGCGCCCGGGTCACCAAATGCATCGTCAAAGTCAGGTGCATGGTTGATCTGGTCTGGAACTGCGCCGTTGCCAAATTCTGCCGGACTGTCCCCGTCGTCGTTGGCAATGTTTTGGACACCGATACCCCAAGCCGAGCTGAAGGACGCCGTTCCTGGAGAGCCATCGATGTTGTAGGCATTGACCGTGAAACCGTCACCGGTTAGCGCGTCAACGACTGTCGTCGGATGATCGACGAAGTCAGGCGCGGTATAGGTGTATTTCCCGATCTCTGAGCCGGTCATCTGGATTTCCAGCTTGCCACCCAGATCAGTCGTGATTGTCAGTTTTCCATTACCATCGGTGTTGGCCAGCGTGTACTCCACGCCATCGTGTGTCACCTTGTAGATTGCCTGGCCGTCGGTATCGGCACCCAGCATGTCGGCGGTACCGTCGAACGGTGCCTCATTGCTGTCGCCGCTCGGCACATCGATACCGGTGACTACGTTGCCAGTTGCTGTATTGCCCTGGCCTTCAGCAACGACGTCTTCGTCGTCCTTGGCAACATGGACGGTATCTTTAACGTCGATCGTCAGAGTCGCGTTTGCGGTATCGCCGTCGTTGTCAACGATTGTGTAACCGAATTCTTCGGGCAGAACATCCAGGTGTTCGCCGTGAACGAACTGGAGCAGGAAGTCAGAGTTGCCGCCACTGTTTCCTGCGCCGTCATCAAGGGCTGTCAGCTCGACTGAGTGAAACTCGCCGATGCCGGAGATTTCAAACCGGGCCAACCCGTCCGGCACACCATCGACGACGCCGGAACCAACGACGATGCCGCTATCGTCTTTGGCAATCCATTGCAGTTGTTCGGTGAATGGTCTGTCGAATGCTGCATTGTCACCACCAAAGAGTGCGCCAACGCCAACATAAACGGTCGTTTCTGGGCCCTTTAGATCAACGATAATCTTTTCGCTGCCGGAGTTCGGACGGAAGTCGAGCTCACCATTATCTCCGCCGCGTCTGACGCCGAGACCTGAATACTTATACTGAACGCCACCGAGCGTGAAGTTCACATTCTTACTTGAGAACTCGCCCGCGTTGCCATCCGCACTAAAGGCGGAAATCATCGTTTCATCGAAGAGCGCTTCGAGAGCAGCGGTGCCCAGTCCGAAGCCAAGTTGTGGATCATCTATTGCAATGCCGTCTTCGATTGAGATGTGCGGCACCTGATCAGCCGCCGAGTAGGTATAATCTCCGATCGGACCGCTTTCGTCCGTCAGATTGATCGCCAGTTGACCGCCAAGCTCGGTTTGAATCGTGAGGACACCAGCTGTGTAGTCGAAACTATTACCAGCGCTTGACGTAACCTGATCGCTTTCCAGGTCAAGGGTGTAGGTGACATCATCGTGGGTGATCTCAGAGATCGCGCGCAATCCGTCTGCGCCGGCATCATCAAGGCCGAATACACCTTGGTTGATAGCTTCGGGATCGTCATTCGAACCGTCGAATACGTTTCCACTGGTCGTGTTGCCATCGCCTTCGACGACCATGTCCATGTCGTCTGCAGCTTCGGGAACATCGTCATTGACGGTGACCATGACCTCGGCCATGTCCATGTCGCCGTCTTCATCGACAACCATTATCATAAGATCCTGGATCATGATTTGATCGTTGCCAGGATCTGAATGCGGGAACGCGTCCGTGAGTGTTGCCTTCACGGTCACGATTTGCATCGTGTTTGCAGCAATCGGCAGGGTAATGGGATTACCACTGCCATCCTCTAGACCAATGATGATTGCCGTCTCGCCGCCAATCTTGCCTTCGAGTTGCCCGGCGGGGTTGGTTCCCCACACAACGCCGGCGACTTCGTTCATGTCGGCATTGATGACTTTAATGTCACTCAGATCGCCAAACGAGAGCGCAACGACATCGTCAGAGCCGGCGGCTATTTTGAACGTTCCGGTATCCGTCTCGTTAGGGCTCGCAGGGTCAGTGCCGACAACATTTCCTGCTGCGAGATCTGCTGCGTCTTGTGTTTGATCGAGGGCTGCCTCGAACACCTCGAGGCTAAGCTTTGATAGTCCTGGTCCGTTGGGGTTTTCCGGATCCGGAATGATAACGTCTGGCCCCTCGCCATCCTTCAATGTCAAGGTTGCTAACGAGGAATCACCATCGGAGTCGGTCAGTCGATACTTGACGACATCGTCGTCGTCGCGAAGTGGTACTGCTGAGATCTCAGCGATCGCAAAGTCAGAATTGTCTCCGCCTTGGTCTCCGGAAGCAGCAAACTGTTGGCTTGCTGTGAAGACAATGTATTGGAAGCCTTCACCTGGGGCGATGGTCACGTCAGTCATACCATCTTCGGCTCCGAAGAAGCTTCCGCTGCCGACCGACTCGCCTGCTGCGTTAAACGCTTCCCAATTGCCCACTTCGTCTTCGCTGAACCGACCTGAGAACAGCAGCTTGATGCCGACATCTGCAGACTTCACCGTCTGCTTGAGATCGACAATAAGAGATTCTGTGCCAGTCTCATTGTTGCTTGGGCCAGGTGGGTTGACTCGGAATCCGAGTTCCCGGTCGCGCACGGAATTGCTTTCTTCGAAAGATGCGACCCCTTGGGCATCGCTATCCAGCCATTGTGATTCCGTATTGTCGATCGTGGATACTGTTGCATCCGCGTCGCTCATCAAATTCGCGATGTCGAGCGTGCCGTCGCCATTCAAATAGCTCTCGTTGCCGAAGCTAAAGGCATGGAACATGGTATCTGACAGGTCGATTGGTAGGACTTCGTATTGATAGTTGCCATCTTGGTCGAAACGAATCCGCCCATGGTCCAGTTCGAGCCACTCGGAGAACGATCCATCCTGTGGGACATTGGTCGGCCCCGTCATGTCTTCCTGAAAGATGCGGGTAATGGTTCCGGGTTCATCGGCGCCAACCATGTCAGCGCCTGGGCCATTTAGACCGCCGGTGGTTCCTGCGCCCGTGATGACATTGCCGATGGCAACTTCAAGCGTTGCATCTTCGTCGTCCGATAGGACAGTCGTATCATCGGCAGTATCCATGTCGTCTTTGGCGACAGGAATGTCATCCTGGATTTTGACTGTGAACTCTGACGAAGCAGTCGATCCGTCACCGTCGGCCGCGATGAATTCGAAGTCCAGGAATGCTAGTTCTTCGTCATTCAGCTGATCTGCAAACTCCTGAGAAAACTCTTCGTCAGTGAGATCAGTCGTTGGAGGAAGGTTTGCGACAGAACCGCCCTCGCCATCGGTTGACGTGTTGTCGTGGTCAATGCTGTCCAATAGCCAGACTGTGTACTTGCCTGTTGGATTGAGACCAAAGTCCTGGCTGATCTCAATAACGAACACCGGAAGATCTGGAGAAGGACCGGCTGAGGGTGGAATTTGATTACCCTCTAACTGATCGGCAACTTCCTGTGGCAAAATCCCGGTGAAAACACCGTCGCCATCTAAGTCAGAAAATCCGACTAACAGCGTGTCGTTGTTGAACAGTTGATAGACAATTTGTTGGCCATTCGATGTTAGGTCGAGCGGAGCCTCTATTGTGCTGGAAAACCGAATGTAGCCTGGCCCATCGTCGCCGAAGCGAACATCTAGATCGCCCATGGCCATAACGAACTCCGGCCGAGATTCGTCTTCATCATTTCCTTCTGGGAGATCATCTTCTTCGAGTGCAACCATTTCCGGTGTACCGATGACCGGAACGGAGTCGATTTCGTCGTCTTCATCAAGTCCGGCGATCGGATCATTGATCTCGATCGCAAATGCCAGCGCTGTTGGTGGCAGGAGCGGCGTCAGGTCGAGCGGAGGTCCAATCTGACCCGGAGGAACCGCGAAGTTGCCACCGCTGCTCTCGGCAGCCTCCGGACCGGCGGCAATTTGGTTTTCACCCGCCGCTTGTAACGTTTCGGCCAGTGCGGCCGCCGGAATCTCCGCGCCTTGCACGAGAAGTGTTGGGACTTGCGTTGCGCCATCCAGGATAACCACCACTGAGCCATCGGGCTGGACGAAGAACAAGTTGCCTTCAAATACAACGACTTTGTCTATTCGCGTGCCGGGAGGCAGCGTGATCCTCGCCCCGGCTGACGATTGGTATGTCTGGGATACGGCTGCGCCACTAATCGACGGAGGTAGCGTGATTGATGACGAACTGCTCTCTGTATTCTGCGTCGTTGCCTGAGCGAGTTGAAGCTCGGCACCTGGCGGATCTGGTTCTGGGGCGGCAGTTTTAGTACCTGAAATTAAACCACCGATACGCGAGAAAATTCCCATTACGCGCCCTCCGCAGGCAAACAAAATCGGCAAATATTTTCAGTTGTTGTGCAAGGCACACTCGCATGGCCCTGCAGCAACAGCAGGCATAAGCGGCGATGATATGCAGGCTGATTGAAATCTCAGTTTGATGAATTTTTGCCGCAATCTCAAAGTTTAGACAGTGGATATGTTGTTAACAACCCCTTGACGATAAGACAACGCTTGTTCCGAATCCGAGCATTATCTTATAACCTTAAGTTTGGAATGTCACAGTTTTAAAACCTGAGTACAGATAGTCATTAAGCAAACCGATTAGATTGCCATCAGCGCAAATCAGAAAACCTTTTGAGATTTAGAGCTTTAGTCAGCAACGCAAGCGTCACTATCCCCTGATACAGAAATGCAACTCAGTATTGAGCGTCTGTTTCTCGGGCTATTCAGCCGCCTGCCTCCGGTTGGAAAGGCGTTGCAGAATTTCATCTCTCGGCCCGTCTGCTACAAGCTTGCCACCATCGATGACGATCAGGCGATTGACGATGTCGAGTGGCCGTTGGCGATGAGTGGCCAGGATCAGTGTTTGGTCTGGCTGAAGAGCGCTTGCTAGGCTGTCGACAAAGCTGCGCTCCGAAGCCATGTCCATCATACCGGTTGGCTCATCCAAGAAGAGGATCTTTGGCTCAAACAGGAATGCTCGGGCTAGGACAACAGACTGACGTTGCCCGCTTGATAACAGTCTGCCGCCTTCGCCCACTTGCATATTGAAGCCGTTGGGATGGTTGCGAATAAAGTCGCCAATGCCAGCTAGTTCAGTCGCCCGAACCACCGCGTCGTCAGCTATCTGAGGCGTGCCGAGGGCGATGTTGTCTCTGATGGTCCCAGAGAAAAGAGTGCTGTCCTGCGAAGAGAACACAACTGCCTTGCGGATTTCTGAGGGATGGTATTGGCGAATGTCGACGCCATCAAGAACGAGGTTGCCGTCTGCTGGTACGTAGAGACGGCCGAGCAATCGTCCAATCGAGGTCTTACCTGACCCGATCTTGCCAATCAGGCCGATACGCTCACCCGGCTCTATCTTAAATGAAAGCTGATCGAGTGCTGGGGCGGCCGCGCCTGGATAAGAGAACGTTACGTTATCAAACACGATGCGGCCGGACTCGACCGGTTTATCGATATGTCGAACCTGGTCATCGCCTTCACTTGGCGTTGCCATGATCTCATTGAGCGTGTGCAGTGACTGAAAGGCCTGTTGGGCCCGTGCTAATGTCGAGGCGAGCTGCCCTAGTGGAGCGACTCCGCGGCCAGCTAGAATAACTGCAGCAATAAGAGCGCCCGGGGTTATCTCGCCTTGGTCGAAGAGATGGACGCCCATGATGACGATGGCGACTGTTACCAGCTGTTGGACCAGTGCCGTGAAGTTCATCCCGAACGCCGAAATTGAGCGCATGCTGTGAGATGTTCGGGCGTTCTGGGAGACAAACTGCTCCCACTGTCGTTGCATCTGGCCTTCAGCGCGACACGACTTGATTGTATCAATCCCGTTGATTGCTTCGAACAGAATTGAGTGTCTGTGGGACGCGTCTCCCTGGGCCGTGCGCACTGATCTCGAGAGCGGATATTGAATGATCAATCCCACCAGCAAGACCAAGGCAACGGCTGCGGCCGGGACGATCGCAATGATCCCAGCGATTTGGTAGATAATGAAGATGTAGAGGCCGACGAATGCCAGGTCTGTCAGCGTGACAACGGTGTTGGATGTGAAGAACTCGCGCACGACTTCATAGTCCCTCACCTTATTCGCGAATTCCCCTGTCCGTGCCGGACGGCCCGCTGACTCGATTTTCAGGATGTGCTCGAATAACTTGCTTGCCAGCCTGACGTCCGCTTTCTGGGCGGTCTGGCCGATCAGGGCATTGCGCAAAGATCGAAACAGGAAATCGAAGACGATTGCAGCGATGATACCAATCGCCAATACCCACAATGTGGTCAGCGCCTTGTTCGGGAGCACCCGATCATAGACGTTCATGATAAACAGGGGGGCTGCTATACCAAGCACGTTGACCAGTGCAGCAGCCAAAAGCACCTGAATGTAGGATGGCCAGAACTGAGAGACGGTTCCCCAGAACCAATTCCGGCTACTCTTGGACGGATGGTCACGGTCTTCTGGAGACATCGGACGATACTGAGGCTTCACGAGGATCGCATAGCCGGCGTACTCACGCTCCAGATCGCGGTTGCTAATCCTGTCGTAGCCACTGCCTGAGTCCGGGATGAACACCTCGGATTTCCAGCGATGTTGCTTTTGCAGTACGACGCAGGTGCCATTCTTCAGCAGGATAATGGCAGGCAGCAGCAACGAACTCAGTTGCTTGAGCCGACGTTTGACAATCTTTGCGGACATGCCTGCCCGCTCTGCTGCGTCCGGGAGGTGCTTGGCCGTGAGCCGGCCCTCTTCCAGTGGAAGACCCGCGACGAGAGCTGTTCGCGATGTGGCACGCTCATGATATTGGGCAAGATACTCAAGGCAATCAAGCAGTGGGTCGCTGATCAGCTCATCAAGCTCAGCGTTTGCATCCGAGTCGATATCGGACTCTTTGGCCTCCAGGGCGGCAATCACCCCATCTGATGCAATAGCCATAAATTGAAGGCCTCACCGAATTAACCATAACGTGTTGGCAGCAAGCATCTTAAGCTGCCACCTTCAGGTGAGCCAACCCAAAAAGAAAGTGAAACTGCTTAATTTCCTCGGCGCACACGTGTTTGCCAGTTGGAAATACCGATCACCTTTGCCGTCCATCGTTTTTGGCTCTCGGCGGGCGGAGTTGGAGGTGCATTGACCTCTTTTCTCGCATTCCCAACAGAAGGCCTCTGCGCCTCCAGGCCGAGAGTTTCAAGAAGTACGCCCATGCTGGCGAGCAAGCGGTATTCGGCGAAGACATAGGCTGCTTGCGCGGTATCGACCGCAACTTGGGTGCTGAAGCGTGTGTTCTGGGTGTCCAGCAAGTCGAGGAGCGACCGGCCACCAATCTTGAACTGTTCTTGGTAAGAATTGATCAGAACATTTGCTCGGGACAGCTGCCGCCTCAAGCGCGCGAGGCGACGACGTTGTTTGTTGCGCGTTTCCCATGACAGGCGAACAGCTTCTTCAACATCACGATGGATCTGATGCAGGCGCTGGCGTTCTTCGTCAACGCGATTGATCTGCTCTTGGCGATTCGCCGAGTCAATTCCGCCGCGATAGAGGTTCCACTTCACGACGACCTCGGCTCGCAAGTCTTGCTGATAGCCCTTCACGCCGTCCAGGTTATCAGCTGCTTTAGCAGTGCCTTCCAGTGTCACCTTGGGATAGAACTCGGAGGTTGCCTTCCTAATCAGCGCCGTCGCAGAGTCGACACCCGTTTTGGCGATCTTGATTGTTGGGTTTGAGGTGCGTGCAATTCCCAACGCCCCGGATAAGCTCGATGGCAAATGCCGACCCACGCGGCGAACGGCACGATAACGTTTCAGAGGCTCTCCAACGAGGCGGCGGAACCTGATCCGTGCCGAATTCAATTCTTCGCTGAACTCTACCAGCCGTGCTTCAGCTGCAAACAATCGCTCTTCCGCCTGTTGACGATCGGCAACTGTTACGGCGCCTGAGCGTGCGCCTTTGCGAATACTTGATAGTGTTGTCTTGTGGTAGGCAATGTTGCGCTTCGCTGCCCGAACGATCCGCATCAAGCGCCCAATCTCGATGAACTGGCGTGCAACGTTCAGGCCTATAAACTCAGATCGCTCGAAAATCCTGGCGGCTGCACCATCGACGCGTGCTGCCTGCCGCTCAACTTCACCGCGACTTTCCCAACCATCAAACAGGAGCTGCGAGACGATGAGATTTGCTTCATTCTTATGAAGCACGTCGCCACTTGTTCTCGCGGATCGCGTTGATGGGCTGTTCAATTGACCGGCACCACTTCGACCCTCGAAGTCGACGCTTGGCAGAAAGAGACCTTCGGCCTGCCTCAACTCGAAATCCAGGGCTTTCCGGTTCGCGACTGCCGCACCGATTTCAGGATTGGAGTCGATTGCGATCCTGATCGCTTGCTCCAGTGACATCGCCGATGCACTGCTCCCAAAGCAAGCAACAGTTATCGCGACTGCAATACAATTACGCATGTTCAACAAACGCTTACACATGGGTTTTCGCGCACCCCCCGGTGCGGAACTCGGGACTCAAACTGGGCGAATCTCAACCATTTACGAAGACAGCCCGCGATCGCCCTGTCGGGCTGTTATCAACAAATTATCAAAACGACTGTGGAGAATTAGCATCGAACGAACTGCCTCCTGAAGCGGAATCTAATCTTGACAGTTGGTGATGTGTCCAATGTGATTCGTCAGCAACATATATGCAGCATTCAGATCTTTCTCTTACTTGATGAAAAAATTATTATAATCAATGACCTATAAATTCTTTCTAAATTCCTGTCGCAAAATGCTCTCTATGATTGTTGTTGCGCTGTTAGCTGATGATCGTGTATTGACCACAGCGATGATAAGCCGCCGTAGTCGATGCAATCGAGATGATGAAATGATGCGCGTCGGGCTATTGCGCGGGCAGTGAACCCAACGGGGGCTAGGAGCTTTGCGCAAAATCTTGCAGCTGGATGATCGAGTGATTTGAGACTGCTCTGAAGTGCATGGCTCAGAACTGTCATTCGCCTCTTAGAGGTCAGATCTACCTTGCATGGTCAAGAATGAGGCACCTGTTATCTCAGCGTCTAGACCGAGCCACGTTGCATTGCTGACAAAGGTGTCGTGTTTGCTGGTATGCAGCTAGGAAGAGGGTGGTGCCAGGGGCGGAATCGCTCATTTCTCTAAGTCTCTGAAACAATGTCAACTATTCGCCAGTGAGAAACCGTTACCCACGCAATTACCCGCACATTTCAACCGTACCGGTGGTTCGATTCCCTATTGATTTTCAATTTGCTGTGAAAACCTTAGGTTCATACGAGTGAACCAACATACGCATCTCAGTCTGCTGTTGAACTTTTGCGGTATGCGATTATGAGATGTCCTACAAGGTGACATTGCTTGACGAGATTTGCGCGTTATCCCCGGGACCGCTCTTTCCAAAGAAGAGAACCGAGCAAATGCAATACCCCTGCTTCCAGCATGGCAGCGAAGACCAAACTGCAGACAACGGATCTGCTGGCGGCGAGTACTAAGATAATTGGGAGTATCTAGGAGAAATGAGTTCGGAAACAAATTATCTTGCGCAATCAGGCCGAGCAGCTGACTGATTAGAAAGGATGTTATTTCATAATAGAGTTGTGACAATGCTAGCATGATTTCATGCGCACCGACACCGAAAAGTTCATAATGATTGCTCTGATCTTCTCTGCCTGTCGGTGAGCCTGTTGAGTGTGGACAATGGTTCAGTCGACCCAAAAAATCGATCCAAACACGAGAAGCTCTGTGATCTCTTCTAACTGCTAATGCCGACGTATTATTTTTTGCTAATTATTCTAACGTCGGACAAGCGCGTCCTTCTCATGCTGACAACAGAAAAATGCTATTCGCTTGAACCATCATTTTGAACCTAAACTGCTCGATGTTGGCTGACTGAGCTCAGAAGTCGAATTAAGGCGGCAGTCACTCCGGACTAGTTGAGAACAACTTAAGATTCCGGATCGTTATACAGCGGCGCCCGATTACGCTCGAAGCACTAACTACGGTTGCCATCAGTCGACCGACGATCTAACTTCGTCTTCTCCAGATTCTGCATAGTGAATGTCGGTTGAGTTCAAGAAATAGTTGTCCGTTTTTTTAGAGCTGAGGGCAGTCTTATTGTGCACCTAGACAAGGCGATAATCATCATTGCCGTATCTCAATATTCGGGCGGCAGTTTTGCAGCGCTCCCGGGAGCCCTGACCAGTGCTAGGCGAATGCGCGCATGGGCAGAGGCAGGCGGCGATTATCAGAATTACACGACGCTTTACATCACTGACGAGGATGGCGAAGCGGTTACTGTGCAACGCCTGAAAGAGGAGATCATACCGTTTCTCGAAGAAAACTACGTTGATCGCCTCATTGTCTATTTCGCCGGCCATGGCCTGGTGCGCTCGGCGGGTGATCAGTTCTGGCTTTTGACCGATGCATCAGAGGACCCTGGCGAAGGCGTCCACCTCGAAGTCTTTCGACGCAAACTAATTTCCTTCGGTTTTGGGCGGCACAATCCCAGTCTCAGGCGGGGGCAGGTTTGTATCATTTCCGATGCCTGTCGGAACGTGACAAGCGACTCGATGGACTTCGATGGCAATCCCATCGTTACCAGAATACCGCAACACGAAGAGCAAAACGCCCTGTTCGACCGGTTCTTTGCAACGAGTCTCGGTGAGAAAGCATTTCAGATTAATGCCCAGCACGGTCAAGATCCATACTGCCTGTTCACTGAAATTCTGATCGAAGCGCTCGAAGGACGTGCCCAGGCAGCAATCGAGACCGAACATCATGAACTCAGCCCCGCGGTAATCAGTTGGAAGATTTGCCAGTTTCTCGAGGATGAGGTGCCCAATCGAGCCCGCGACCTCCATATCGATAACATGCGCCCGGACTGCACTTCGGAAACGCGGCCGCCATCGAACGTATATTTCCGGCCTGAGCCGACACCAGCGCACACACCGCCCGCTGTTGCCGGGCAGACTGGGGGAAGTGCAGCGATACAAGCGGCGATGTCGACCAACGCGGAGGAGACTGGTTGGCCGGGCCTCGGCATCGATGAACGACGAACGATCCTCAACCGCGGGCGGGAAAAACTGGGCAGCCTCGCTTGGCATCAGTCGGATACCCCAACGCGAGGTCGAGGATTAACGACCAAAGATTATACCTTTCACATTCCGGAGATCCGCCTGCCTGATTTTGGTGTTTTCGGCGAGTCGCTCGCAAGGCGCCCCTTACCAGGCACGGGAAAGACACTCAGGTTTCCGCTACCCACAATCACCCGCCGGCCGCCAACTTCTATTGAGGAAATTGTCAAAGAGACGGGCGCCGGCAGCCGCCCCGCAGCAATATGTGACTTTGCCCCCGAAGAGGTTTACGCCCCTCGCGCGAGCGACGTACGGCAAGACAAGGCGGGTGATGTCTTCGTGCTCGTAGCCAGTGGGTTAAGGGGCAATCCACTAGTCATTAAGCACGGCGACTCGTGGATACTCACTCCCGATTACCCGAAAGTTGTCCCAGCCTTGTTCAAAGACATTTCTGGTGATGTGCTACTGTATCTAACTCTCAGATCTGATTGGGATACATTTCTGAGTGATTTCTCGAATCTGGATGCTGAAACGGTACTACGCGCTTCCGACGCGACGAAATTTGCAGACAAGGCTCGCGTGGAGAAGGAACGCTACCCACATTACGCTGTTACCGCCGGATATCTTTACGAACTTGCGAATGATTACGACAACATCGCTCGCACCGCACACTATATGGCAAAGAGCAGCTACCACCCTGCTGGTGAATTCGACGTCGAGTTTTCTGGTCCAATCGTGCCATTTGATCTCGCTTTGCTCTGCGCTTCTCGAATCATCTGGGAACCAACACCAAAGCCACTTCGCGCAACGGCAGATCTGCCAGCGGTTGAGGAATTCGATGGCGAGACTGAACGACCGCGCTATGCAACGGTTAGTTTTGACGCCAGAACGAACGTGCCGCTTTGGGGAGGCATCCCCATCTACCAGTCTGGTTGGACCTTCTTGCGCTGGACCGACACGCTAGACGTGCCAAAAGCAATTCTCGACATCTGCCCGCATGTGCGCGGAAGGTCTGCGACCAATCTTACCGAGAAAGGGCTGCAACGCTTCCTGGCAGCGTACGATTACGAAGCAGTGACATTGTAAGCCTGGCAAAGCCAGAGCAATATCCAGAGAGACTGAGGTGCCGATGACGACGATTATTCTGATCCACGGGATCAACAATCATGACAATTCCAGAGAAGATATTGAGCGGAACTGGAGCATGGCTCTCCGCGAAGGATTGGCAAAAATTGGTGTTTCATTACCGGGCAATGCCGGCTTTCGCACCGTCTATTATGCTGAAGTTCTTAAGGAGCGAGCCGATACCTGGGGGGCGGCCTCAGATGCAGCAACACCGATGAGCGCGACCTCACCGGCAAGTGATCTGATAAACCGGGATATTGCCCGCATCTATCTTGAATATCAGCGCGCTTACGGCATCACCGACGAGCAAGTTAGGCAAGAACTCCCGCCGGAAGATGATCAGGACTTTGTTGCACTGGCTGATGGGATCCACAAGAGCTGGATAAAGGCCTTGGCCCGAGTCCTGGAACGCATCGTACCAATTGCCGCCAAACCAGCTGCCAGCTTGTTCCTGGGGCAGGCGGCTGCCTATTTACACAGGCCAGGGACGAAGGAGCAGATCGACGATCTCGTCCTTGCGCAGGCATTCGACAATTGGCCTGGTGATGACACGATTATCGTCTCTCACTCGCTCGGCACTGTGATTGCCTACGACCTGTTACGCAGGCTGCGTCACTCGCATCGTTGCAAGTTGCTGCTGACGTGCGGCTCGCCACTTGGCATTGACATCGTGCGCGATCGGCTGGGCCCGCCACTGAGTTGTCTGCCGAATGTCGTTGAATGGATCAATGTTTCTGATCCTGAAGATTTCGTTGCACTGCGCACATCGTTGAACGCCACCACGTTCGGGTGCGACGAGGTGGTTAACCACGCTGACGTCGACAATGGCGACGCCGACGCCCATGACATCCGCGAATATTTGAAGCACCGACCTGTTGCTAAGGCGCTTGCGCGAACTATTCCAACTTGAGAAAGCAGACAGCCCGCCAACTATGAACCGAACCGAGGAAACTTCCCGGCAAGTGCCGCAATCGCTAAGGTAGAGTGGAATTGCCGTGGCTTGGGCGAGAATCCAACAGAGTTCTCCCATGATCAGCTATTCCAGTCGACCGTTTCCGCTCTCACCGCCGCGGCAGCCAAGCTTCCCGATTGGTTCTTCAATTGCAAATCTGTTACGAAGTCCAAAGGTCGTAGGCTCCTAAGTAAAGACAGAATTTGCAATCCCCCTGTTGTCGGTACTCCACTGATGATATCTGCGATATTACTTCAATCCTAGCTTTCTGATTGAATGGGACCGTGTCAAAATTGGCGGCACTGCCCGACCAAGAAATCGACCGTCATTGTGCTAACAACGCGACCAACTGGGACATTAGTTGATGATCTGGGCAACCGGACTCTCAACATAGCAGCAAACTCGAGACCCTTTATGACATATGTGTCAATGGCACTAATAATTCTCGTAGCCGGCATTCACATTTATATACTTTGGTTGGAAATGTATGCTTGGATCCGACGTGGATCAAAAGTTTTTCCGCAGTTTCCTGACGAGTTCTTCCCACTTACTAAAGAGATGGCAGCAAATCAGGGATTCTACAATGGCATACTCGCTGCTGGATTAATTTGGTCCATCTTAATCTCGAATGCCCAATGGCAATTTAATGTTGCCATGTTCTTCTTGACTAGCATCATCGCCGCTGGCGTCTTTGGAGCTTTCACCTTCTCGAAGAAGATCATCTATGTGCAATCTCTTCCAGCTGCTCTTGCATTGGCGTCACTGTTTTATTGACAGTTAAACAGCAAACGAGCATTTACCAATGTCACCTCCCTTGGACACGCGCTTAACGATATCGGCCAACACTGTTGTTTGATTGATGATTTCCATGCCTTCTTCGGTAAAAGTATGAGCGCCAAAAATGTGCTTGGACAGAAGTGGGTTCGTTAAGGCCTGGGTGAATGCATCTTGCGCTACCATCGCCATGAGCAGATCTCCCATAATCATGTCACGTCCATGCTTTTCCGCAAAAATGCCGACGTACCATTCCAATTTGTCAATATCATCAGTATATAAATTGGCGAGCTGCTTCGATAACTCTTTTTCACCTGTCAGCTCTTCAAAAGTAACATATCTTTTGAACTTGTAGTGTTCGCGATATGCATTGAACGACTTCAGATGGGAAGCGCGCATCAACTCAACGGTGTCTCGTTTAACATCTTTTAGGAATCTTGGTGTGTTGCCCAGCGTCAGGCGGCCGGCGCGCTCTTTAGAGAACCTGTCCACGGCATCCCTTATCCCTGTATCAAGCAGCCAACTATTGTTGTGAATGTACGAGCCAACATGCGACTCTGGACCTCCAATAAAAGAGAACTTATCTGGTACCAGAGCGTGCCATCGATACAGTAGGTTAAACTCAATGGTAACTCGATTCGGCCGATACCAAGTCTTGTTGTCTGCAAAACCAGGCACGAACTGGAGCGGCAACGACATGGGTGAGATGTGCCGAATGTAGTCCGAAACGACGATTTTGATCAAAAGTACAATCATCACGTTGCGCGTGGTCTGGAAGACGCGATCACCATCCCAATCGGAATGACAACCGGCTATTATGCGCGCGACCCTGTTATGTTCACGCAGAAATATGGTATTAAATAATGAGTTTCCCAATGTTGAATTCCCGTGCTCCAGCCCCACCGCAAACAAGGTTTTGTAACCATTAGTATTTTGCTGTGCGGACCGAAAAATAAAACGGAGTAACGGCTCCTTGTTAGGAAAGAGTTCTTCAAATTCAATTCTAATTGGTAACTTGCCTTCGCTCCAACCACTGTCGCAATCGAGAATGAAGGGCGGAAATTCACCATCTCTCGTAGCTTGAAATGCCAAGCAGCCACGATCTGGATGTGTCGCGCCACAGCCTCTAATTCTTAATATATTTGTTGCCTTCTCGTTTATGCCGTAGATCTGTGCCAGGTCGATATCGTGATTTGATTCATTTCGTTGATAGCGATTCGGATCGCGAACTGGCCTATTGTTGTTGGAAATCACATTGCCACACTCATCGAATTCCAAACCATGCGCAGTGCGCAAAAAACCATCTGTAAACCATTGAGCAAACGCTGCAAACAACAGACTGGATCTAATACAGTCAGTCTGAGGCTCCGCGTTATCGTTAGATTTGTCGCGTAGGAAGAGTTCCACTACATCGTGAGATTGCGGTAGCTTCATACTCGACACGTCTTGGACTGCAGGAAGTTGGCGACCCGAGTACGTTGCGTTTCGTAACCCCTCCCAATTCGTAAAAGCTCTATCTGTCGCAAACAAGAGCGGGCGCTCCGGTGCCCTCGTAGAGGCTTGCTGGATGAAATAACGACTAATAGCATTGCGAAACGAATGGTTTTCCTCAAGGTAACGCCAGACGCCTGGACCAAAACGCTTGAGTTGATATATAGCATTTTGAATGTTACCAAACACTAGATCCAAGCAGGCAAGGCCCAGCTGCCCTAAAAATTTGGCAACAAGTTGGATAGCGAGGACCGCGCCACTTATGAAAACCTTCACTATTCGTCGCACAAACTCAAGAAATCGAATAACAATTGCTCTTGGTGACTGAGACATTTCGCTTTCGCATTGCTTTATTTACAATCAATTGTGACGATAAATTCCTCGGGAAATGGCTTCCCTTTGATTACGCTTTCGAATCCATCCTTACCGATTAATGTCAAGTCGGACTTCGACAGAATTGCCGCAACAGCTGCTGCGGTTATTGTCAAACCGATATGTGCACCGAGGCATTTGTGGTGGCCATGACCGAAATGTAAATAATGTGCCCTGTTCCTGCTGGGGTCGAAGGATTTTGGACTTGGGAAGATCTCAGCATCATACATGGCTGAAGCCAGCGCCGCAATTACGGTGGCGCGAGGCGGCAACATTTGTCGGTATCCTGTACCTTCCCCCAAAGCGACTGCTCTATCACATGTCCTGAAAAGGACTGGGCCCACGGGATTGAATCGAAGAGCCTCATTCACCGCGCCTTCGATTCCATCCCAGTTCTGCTGCTCGATATGCTCCCGAACGAGATCGAGAGTGTCCGGCCGAATCAGTATTTCACGCACTGCTTGCACAATGGCCTGTGCGGTAGTCTCAATCGTCCCGACAAGCAGACCTGCTACGTTGGACACGATCCGTTCGTCGTCATCAAACAGGTTTGCGTATCGACCGTGCACAAGTTTTTCGAGGATTGTATCGCCGGGCGCTACAGAATCATTGCGTCGAATGAGGTCAATTTTCCCCCTTATCCACTGCCGGAGTTCTCTGCCAGCTTCGATATTCAAACGTCGCAAAGGGGTCTGAATGCCAAATGGATTATGAAACATGTCATGCTGGGTTGCTCGTGACCAGCGATTGAGTTTGACCTCGCTGGCGCCCGAAAAACCATAATAGTCCTTCACTATCCTGAACGGGACTTCACGAGCAACAGTCTGAACTAGATCAATCTGTCCCGTCCTTCCTCTCAAAGCACTTGTTACGACATCATGTGCTTTGCTTCTGAGCTTGTCTTGTTCCAAAGGATCAATCGGGAGAACAATTTGCATGGCCGCTCGATCGTGCCAATTTTCAATAGAACTGTCGCGAGCAAGCATAAACGGACCGACAGATTGATCCATGGAGCTAATGTTTTGCGCGACCGTCAACTCATCGTGCCGCCTCAGGACATCAGTAACGTCTCTCCAACGAGAAACCACCGCTACCGGTAAAGCTCCCGGGCCCGGTAGCAATAAGAGCGGCTTCTTTTCGCGCAATTCATCGAAGAGTTCGTCAGGCTTGTCTCTTAGCCATCTGAAAAACAGCCTAAGCTTCTTTGGTGGAGACGCAATAGATAGCTCTTCTAAGAAAGTCATCGAACTAACAACCAACTAAAGTAATAGTTAGACTGAAAGAAAGCATTTCAACTCCTGACAGTCAATGTTGGCTGTATTCGATGGGCGTAGCTAAAAAGTCCGTCAGATTGCGCTTGCCGTAGATTTATCTCTCTTTTTTGTTTGGGTCAGTGGGTTGCGTCCTTTCTCGTATTGCGAACTTATCTCGTCGCTGTTGGGCGGCCTGAACCCAGCGTTGTTGGTCCTCGACGCTTACCGCGTACCCGTGTGGGTAATGTTCCGCCTATGCGCGTCACAAACCGGAAGAGATTATCTCAAAGTTGCGGCAGCTTGAGGTGCTTCGCGGTCAGGGCATGTCGATGTTGGATGCGAACCGTCGGATTGGTGTTTCTGAACTTACTTTTTACCGCTGGCGCAAGAATAACGGAGGCATGGGTGTCTAGCCCCCTGCGTCTGGGCCAGTGATTTGCGATTTCTCTAATAGCGTTTCGGGCACTGGCGCACGCATACCGAGGGCGTGGTGCGGGCGGATGTGATTGTATTGTTTGAGCCACGTGTCGATGACCACCTGAGCCT
>JBCDBQ010000058.1:0-19728 GCA_039183375.1 Pseudomonadota bacterium | reverse complement strand
GGATGATATCGGCATCACCAATATCGACGAGCTTGAATCTGCCTTCTGGCAGATAGGTGATGTCATCCTCATGGTCATAGGCACCAGCATGACCGAATGAGAACAGTGTCGAGGCTTCGCGTACTCCACGCGGGCCCTGTCGCGCGCCGGCCCGCCACTGTGTACCAAAGTCGAAAGGTGCACCCAATACGGCAACATCGGCATCGAGTGTCGACCAATCTTGATGATAGGGCCATTTACCAAATGTGCAGATACCAACAAACGGGAGATTAAGCCGTCCGCTCTCATATCCATGCTGGGACATGTTTTGCCTCATCGTCAATTACGGTGGCGCCGTGCTTGCCGCCTCGCCCCAGCCTCTCCCCAGGATCGGGGAGAGGGAGCAGCGCCCCATTAAACTGAATACTTCAAGCATCCGCAAAGCTGCAGCGCTAGCGGAATACGACAGCCGAACCTAGGTCGTCGTCACACCGCGCAAGCGTTCCGAACGCCGCCTCAGCAGCTCCAGAGTTGTGAGTAGCATGACTGAGATTGCGACCAGGATCGTCGCGACAGCCAGAATGGTTGGGCTGATCTGCTCACGAATACCAGACCACATCTGACGCGGGATCGTACGCTGTTCGATATCAGCGATAAACAGCACCGCGACGACTTCATCAAACGATGTGATGAAAGCAAACAGGGCACCCGAAATCATGCCAGGCAAAATGAGCGGCATGATCACGCGGAAAAACGTCGTCGGCCAACTGGCACCCAGGCTCTGCGAAGCCCGAATGAGGTTCTTGTCGAAGCCGGAGAGCGTCGCCGTCACCGTGATGATAACGAACGGGATACCCATGATGGCATGCGTGATGATGATGCCAGTATAGGTTTTCACGAGGCCGATCTCGGCAAGGAAGAAGAACGCACCCGCTGCCGTAATCACCAGTGGCACAATCATCGGCGAGATCAGAACGCTCGTAATCAAAGTTCGCGCCGGCATATAGGGCGACGTCAGACCCAGCGCCGCAATAGTGCCGAGCGTCGTTGCAATCAACGTCGCAATGATCCCGATGAAGAAACTATTCTTCATCGCACGAACCCATTGTGCGTTGTTCCAGACATCTTGGAACCAGGCCCAGGACCCCCACTCGGTGCCGCCAACCGTTCCGTTGTTTAGAATGTCTTCATACCAACGCAGTGAAAACGCTTCAGATTGCAGGGTCAGCATTCCGGTCGTAAAGCTGAAGTAGGGCTCCGCGTTGAACGAGAGCGGAATGACAATCAGAACCGGTATGATCAGAAACGCCAGCACACAACCGCAGAGCGTTAGAAAAAAGTAGTGCCAAAGACGATCGCCGAAAGAGGCATAGGCGGGGAGTTTCATTGCACCTGCCTCCTTTATCCAACCTTCAACTTATCGATGCCGATAAGCGTATTGAACAACCAGTAGAGAATGAGAGTCGCCATTAGCAGCAACGTTCCCAGAGCCGCTGCCAGCCCCCAGTTCAACGTGCTTTCCATATGCAGGGCGATAAAGTTGGAGATCAACACACCGCTTTGACCGCCAAGCAGTGCCGGCGTGATGTAGTACCCAACCGAGAGAATGAAAACCAGCATGCTGCCGGCCGCGATGCCGGGCAATGTCTGCGGGAAGTAGACCCGCCGGAATGCCGTCACCTTAGTCGCGCCAAGCGAACGAGCAGCCCGCATATAGGACGGCGATATCGTCTTCATCACCGAAAAGATCGGGAGGATCATCAACGGCATCAAGACGTGGACCATCGCCACGATGGTGCCGAACATATTGTAGACTAACTGCGGTCGTCCCTGATCCGCGATCAGGCCCAAGCTCACAAGTGAGGATAGAATAACGCCATCGTTCTGAAGCAACGCGATCCAGGCGGTAATCCGCACCAGAAGCGACGTCCAGAACGGCAGCAACACACAAATCAGCAGCAGGTTCGATGTCTTGGTCGGCAGGTGAGCCAACAAGTAGGCAACGGGATAGCCCAGTAGGAAGCAGAGAAACGTCACCAGGGCGCTCAGCCAAAGCGTGCGCCAGAAAATCTGCAAGTGAATTCGGATATTCTCTTCGACTTGAACCACGTTGCCGCTGGCATCAACAGTCCGGTCAACCGCATTCAAGTAATATATGGAGGTCGTCGGCGTAGAAACCGTTCGGATCAACTGCCAAAGCACGGGGTCTTCCCAGCGCTTGTCCTTGTTGATCACGGCTTCCTTAAATGGCGCTTCGAAGCGCTTGGCCCGGCGCCCGGTCGAAACCACAAGCGAGCGTGCGCCCGAATAAATGAAGTTAAGCTGGCCACCAACTTTTGCGGTGGTTCTGTTCTTTCGCCCTTCGATCAGGTCTTCGACCAGTGCCTTAAAAACAGGCTCATCGGGAATGCCCTGACCATTCCAGGACGCCAGCGCTTTGGTCGTGCGCGGCATCTCCGTAACAAAGACATCGTCACTGAAACTCAGCAACGCCATCTTCACAATCGGTGTTACGAAGAAGATCGTAACGAAAGCCAGAAGTGGAAGAACGAGAAGGAATGCCTGGATCCTGGAGCGGCGTGTCGCGCGTGCCAGCTTGGTAGAGAGCGGTACGCCATCAGCTGCAAGTAGCTGACCATTGTCCGTTGTTGCAGAATTTATCTCGGACGGTGCAGCTGAAACGGCCATCGCTTGGCAGACTTCCCAAGGTTCGAGTTTGATCTTGAGGTTGTATGGTAGAGTACGGAGAGCGCAAACGCGCTCCCCGCGGTTTTAGAACGAGACTTACTTAGCAAGCCAAGTGTTGAAACGCTTGGTCAGCTCGTCAGAACGGTCAGCCCAGAACTCGAAGTTGTTCTGGAATGAGTTCTTAAAGTTCGCAGGTGCTGTTGGCATCTGAGGACCCATGTCGATCTTGCCGTCCTGGTACTTACCAACCAGAGCAACAGAGGACTTACGAGCAGGTGCGTAAGCGATGTACTTAGCCTGGTTCGCCAGCTGCTCAGTTGCAGTTGAGAACTTCAGGAAGTCCATTGCGGTGTCTTTGTTAGGAGCGCCCTTTGGAATAACCCAGAGGTCGATGTCCCAACCCTGTCCGTCCCATACGATGACGAATGGCTTCTTCTCTTTAGCAACAGCGTTGAAGATACGGCCGTTGTAAGCAGTGGTCATGAGAACCTGACCGTCAGCCAGCAGCTGTGGAGGCTGGGCACCAGCTTCCCACCAAACGATGTCCTTCTTGATCGTGTCGAGCTTCTTGAACGCACGATCCAGACCTTCTTTGGTCTCCATGACCTTGTAGACGTCCTTAGCAGCAACGCCATCAGCGATCAGAGCGAACTCGAGATTGATCTTCGGGCTCTTACGCATGCCGCGCTTGCCTGGGAACTTCTTGGTGTCGAAGAAGTCAGCCATGGTCTTCGGCTTGTCGCCTTTGATCTTGCTGTCGTCGTAAGCATAGATCGTTGACCAGATGATGTTGGCAACGGCGCAATCATGCAGCGTGCCTTTGATGAAGTCCTCCTTGGCTGCTGTACCATCAGCACCCTTCGGCAACTTTGACGCATCGATCGTCTCAAGCAGACCTTCGTCACAAGCACGAATGGCATCAGCAAGTTCGACGTCAACAATGTCCCAGGTGACCTTACCGGACTTCACCTGTGCTTTGATTTGCGCGATGCCGCCGTTGTAGTCTTCAGACTTGATCTTAACGCCGGTCTTTTTCGCATATGGCTTGTGGTAAGCCTCAACCTGGCTGGCAGTGTAAGCGCCGCCCCAGGAAACAATGGTCAAAGACTTGTCTTGCGAGATGGCTGTGCCTGCCGCAAACACTGTCCCGACGGCTGCAGCCGTGAGTAGTTTTGCATAATGCATGTTGTCGTCCTTCTTCCTTCGATAGTGGGCTTAAGCCCGTTCTGCCAGGCGGTGGTCTTTACCCTATAGGGGGTCGAGTGCCCGGCAATCCTCAGCCAGCCAGCTCACGTGCGTGGTTTCACCAACACTGAGAGTGGCATGCTCAGAAGCGTTCGGTACCTTCACGATAAATTCGTCATTTCCGAGAACATTCAGCCGGCACCGTATGTGGTCACCAAGATAAATCAGCTCTAACACCTTGCCTTCGGTCGAGTTTGCACTCGACGATGAGCCAACAACCACGCGTTCAGGACGGATCGACAGCAAGGCCTTTGATCCGGGTGAACCGCAGTTGATCGCCAATGCCTCACAGCTCTCTCCGCTGTCGAAAGACACGGTAGCGCGTTCGCCTTTGACCTCGCGAACCGTCGCATCCAGCTTATTATTCTCACCAATAAACTGCGCAACGAATGAATTCAGGGGCCGCTCATAAAGCTCTTCAGGTGTCGACAGCTGCTGGATGACGCCATCATTAAAGACCGCAATCCGGTCCGACATTGTCAGAGCTTCGGACTGATCGTGCGTAACATAAACCACTGTTACGCCGAGATTTTCATGGATGTGCTTGATTTCGTACTGCATCTGCTCACGCAGTTGCTTGTCGAGTGCGCCAAGCGGTTCATCCATCAGGATAAGTTCAGGCTCAAACACGAGCGCGCGTGCCACGGCCACGCGTTGCTGCTGTCCACCAGACAATTGCAGCGGTTTTCGGCTAGCGAAATCGGGCATCGACACCATATCGAGCGCCCGCTTCACCTTGGATTCAATATCCGACTTGCTCATACCGCGAACCTGCAGCGGAAACGCCAGGTTCTCGAACACAGTCATATGCGGGAATAGAGCATAGTTCTGGAAGACCATGCCGATGCCGCGCTTGTTTGGCGGCACATTGTTAATCGGTCGCCCGCTTAACAAAATCTCACCATGCGTCGCCGTCTCAAAGCCAGCGAGCATCATCAGCGTTGTCGTCTTGCCGGACCCGGAAGGGCCGAGCAAGGTCAGGAACTCGCCGCGAGAGATGTCGACATTCAGATCTTTGACGACCAGCATATGCCCATCGTAACTCTTCTGAACGTTCTGAAACGCAACGTGAATGTCGTTAGAATTCAAGGTACCTCTCACCGAGACCGTACTGTTTTCGCTGATCAATTCGGAACTAGCACATCTTTTCGTGCGCATTTATTGCCGAAGTGACAGCTTTACCCTTCAACCCGACGCCCGAAACTAATGATGCCGCAGCATTGTGCAAGCCTAAAAATCGGGAAACTGCTGCTTAGAGAGTGAGCAAACCGTCTCACTTTGTGCAAATTTCGCCAATTGACGACCGACCATCCTCAACTCTACACGGGCGCAGGAAGTTTCTCTGCCGGAGCCCGAGCCATGTTATCTGCCATGTCATCTGAAGCAAAAACCGTCGTAAACTCCTGGAATGAGTGGGATCCGCTACGCCATGTCATTGTCGGCGTGGCCGATGGCTGCTGTATTCCCCCGCCGGAACCGGCTCTGGACGCAAAAGTCCCTGAAGATTCAGACATGCGCGGACAATGGGGCCCGCGACCACAAGAGACAGTCGAAAAGGCCAATGAGCAGCTCGATGGCTTCGCAAATATCCTGGAGTCGCGTGGAATACGGGTTGATCGACCAACCCCCCTTGATTTCAACCAGCCCATCGCAACTCCGGATTGGCAGACAGAATCGATGTTCGGGACAATGCCGCCCCGCGATGTGCTGTTAACCGTGGGCAACGAAATTCTTGAAGCAACGATGTCATACCGCTGCCGCTGGTTCGAATACCTCTGCTACCGACCACTGCTGCAGCAGTATTATATTGAAGACCCCAACATGCGCCACGAGTCAGCGCCCAAGCCGCGCCTGACCGATGCCGATTATCATCCAGACTACTTGTCCGATACGATTGGCGTCGAAAAACGCCTGGAGTGGACGGCTGAGAAGTTCTTTGTCACGACTGAAGAAGAACCACTGTTCGATGCCGCCGACGTCTTGCGCTTTGGCAAGGACCTGGTCGTTCAGCACGGCTTTACGACCAACCTCAAGGGCATTGATTGGTTGCAGCGGCATTACCCAGACCATCGCGTCCATGCTGTGAACTTCCCGGGCGACCCATATCCAATCCACATCGACGCGACGTTCACACCACTGCGTCCAGGTCTGATCATCAACAATCCTGAGCGCCGTCTGCCGGACGACCAACGTGAACTGTTCAAGAAGAACGATTGGGAGATTATCGACGCCGCACGCCCGGCGCATAATCAGCCGCCACCACTGTGCTATTCTTCGGTTTGGCTATCCATGAACGTCCTGGTTCTCGATCCAAAGACCATCTGCGTCGAGGCCAGCGAGGTCAATCAAATGGAGCAGTTCGACAAGCTCGGCTTTGAAGTGGTGCCAGTTCCGTTCCGCGATGCCTACGCCTTCGGCGGCGCCTTGCACTGTGCCACCGCCGATGTCTATCGCGAAGGCACACTGGAGGACTACTTCCCGAAGCAGTGAGGGAGATGACCTCACATCACCGGACGACCGGCCGGAACTTCGCGTTCAGCGCCTTCAGCACTTTACCGTCACGCTTGTAGACATCGTTATAGAACCGGATGCCATCACCCCATAGCGGGTCAACCGTCCAATACATGATGGCAACCGGGATCGGTACCTTCAGATTTACGCGCGTGCGCTTACCGCTGGCCACCGTCTGGTCGATGGTCTGCCGCGTTGTGCCGTTGCGATAACCAAGCAGCACTTCGGCGAACTTCATCGGGTCCTTGACCCGGACACAGCCATGACTGAACGCACGTCCGGTTTTGCTGAACAACTGCCGGCCCGGGGTGTCATGCAGGTAGACATTGTACTTATTCGGGAACATGAACTTGACCAGCCCCAGCGCATTCTTTGGCCCCGGCGGCTGCACCACCCGATAGGGAAAACCGCGTATCGACTGCCAGTTGACCGAAAACGGATCAACTTTCGCACCATTGGACCCGATCAAATCATAACCCTTGGCTCCGAGATAACCCGGATCAGCTTTCAGCTTCGGCAGTATCTCGTTTCTTAGAATACCGGGTGGGATGGTCCATGTCGGATTGAACTCGATGTAGCGGATGCTATCTGTGAAAACCGGTGTCTTGTGATAGGGCAGGCCGGTGATGACTTCCGTTGACCAGGCAAACTTCCCATTCAAAACGGTAATCAGATAAAAGCCCGCAATATTGACAACGACCAGATCCTTCTTCTTGCGCAGCGTTCGCGCGCCCCATCGTGCACGTTCCAGGTTTACTCGAATCTGATCAACACGTTGTTTGGCTGGCACGTTCATTGCCCGCGTCATTGCCGGGCCGATAATTCCGTCAATATCGATGCCATGGCGCTTTTGAAACGCTTTCACGGCTTCAACCAACAACTCATCATAGGTTTCTAAACTAGCCTGCGTGCCTCCCTGATAGTCACCGGTTGCCGCAAGACGCCGACGAATGACGGGCACACGAGGATCAGTCGTTCCCGGCTTCAAGGCTGGACCAGCCGGTATGTTGGACCAGCCACCGCCTTCCGCGATAGCACGATAAGACTTCAGGGCCTTGCGCAGTTTCAGGTAACCGGGGTCATTTCCGCGGGCCTGTGTGACCAGGGCTGGAAGCGCACCGGTCTCCAACGCAATCGAAATCGTCCGCACAGCGTTTTCCAGAGGTAGCTGTGCCTGCCGCTTAAGGTTCCAATGCGGATCGAGTCGCTCCGGACTGACTTTCCCAAAGTAAAGTTGGTAGAGCAGATTCACTAAGGCAGATGTCTTGAGGATATCGCGCTCAGCAGGCGTCATCGCCGGCGGCCAGAAATCGAGCCCACCAAAGCCTAAGGCATGAGCATGAAAGTCATGCAGGCGGAGACCATCATTGCGCGATTCCAGTATTTCGCGCCGGAGGTCGGCAAAGTTGTCAGCGTTTCGCCAGGCAGGTTGATAGCCGCGCGCCTCATAAAAGGCGCTTAAAAAATTGACAGCAACAACGGCGTCGCGGGCGATCGTGTTTCCACCAGGTTTCGACAAACCGACCAACCGCTGTTGAATTGCTGACGGTAGATCATCCTGTGCAACAGTTGGCAACGAGAGCCAGACGATACAGAGCAATGCAGAAACTGCACGGCGAACGAAATGAAGAGCAATTGTCAGCATATCGGCTCTTGGCCCTACTCATAACTCAAGGCAGAGGCTAAATCGTCTTCTGCCTTACCCGAGCGCTGCTCTAACCCAGTTGCCGGCTTCAGTGCCAACCAGATTGCTACACCGATGAAGACGAAGACGGTGAGGTTCAGCATCGTGTCGGTCACGTCGCTCATCGCTTCTCCTCTCCACCACCTACCGCAGGGTCCAACAACAACGCCCTGATCAGACAGATCACCAATATCGTCACGATAAACACAAACGGCAATGCGCCGAGCGCAATAATCGACTTCACGGTCGCAATGTTATCGGACAGGATCATGACCAAACCCAGCCCACCCAGGACAACACCCCATCCAAGTTTAACCACGCGGGACGGGTTCAAAGTGCCATTTGACGAGAACATGCCAAGCACAAATGCAGCGCTAACAACGCTGGTAACCAGGAACAAGAACGCCGCCACAACCACGGCTGAGATCGTTAACCATGCCGCCGGAAACTGCTCCAGAACAAAGAAAGTGACCCGGCTCGCGTCGTTACGAACTACATCCAGGATAGGCAGCTCCGTGTTCAAAGCAGCGTAGAACCCAATGCTGCCAAAAACGCCAAACCAAAAGATCGAGAACAGCGTTGGCACAACAATCACACCAACCAGAAACTCACGGATTGTTCGGCCACGAGAAATGCGAGCGATGAAAACACCCACAAAAGGCGCCCATGCGAGCCACCAGACCATGTAGGTCAGCGTCCAGGATTGGAACCAATTCGCCGCGCGTTCGTCCATGAAAGTGAAGGTGCGAAAGCCGTGCACCAGGACCCCACTGAAATACTCGCCCAGCCCCTGCACCGTTCCGCCCATGATGTATTGTGTCGGACCCGCAATCAGAACGAAGACCAGCAAACTGGCAGCCACAGCCATCGCTGCATTCGAGAGCACTGCCATCCCCTTGCTCAAATCGACGACCAGCGCTGGCAGATATGACAGACAGAGGCAGAAGAAAATCACGAGCGACAGATAAAGGCCTGAGTTCTTGAGATCAAATAGCGTGTCGATACCACCCTTGATCTGGAACACGCCCATGGCAATCGAACCGCCGACGCCGATTGCAATCGCGACGATGGCCAGCAAGTCAAACAACCATCCCGCAATCTTTGTAGCAGTGTTCTCTCCATAGACACGGATGAGCGGCGCGCTGATCAAGTTCGGACAGTCCAGCCGAAACCCGAAGTAGGCTATGACAAGACCTGTCAGGGCATAGATCGCCCAGGCGTGCAATCCCCAATGAAAGTTCGTCACGAACAACGCGGAACCCGCAGCGATGCGAGGTTCCTGCGCATTCGAGATTGCCATGAAGTGAGTCAGTGGCTCGGCTGTTCCCCAATAGAGAAGCCCGACACCCATGCCGGCAGCGAATAGCATCGATAGCCAGGACACCGTCGAAAATTCTGGCTGATCATCATCGCGGCCAAGTTTGATGTTCCCGAATTTCGACAAGGCGAGGATGATGCTCGTGATCAATAATCCGCTCACCGTCAACATGATGAACCATGCACGGCTATTGAATTGCAGTTTGATCGTATCATTCGCGAACTTGGCGAGATTGGCCGTATCAACGATACCCCAAATCGCAATCGCCGCCGTCAGGGTCAGCGCTACGACGAGAAGTGGATTCAACTTGCTCAAGGCCAATGTCCGTAAATGAATATTGTGACTGGCTACTCCGCAGGATCAGGTACAGCCTCTTCTTTCCGCACACCAGTCGCCCACTCTCTCATATTCTGAATAGCGACATACAGAACCGGCACAAAGAGCATGCCGATGACCGTTGCCGCTAGCATGCCAAAGAATACGACATAACCGACCGAGACCCGGCTGGCAGCACCTGCGCCGGATGCGAACAACAGCGGCATGACACCAAGGATGAACGACAGCGCTGTCATCATCACCGCACGGAAACGCGTTCTGGCAGCATCAATCGCAGCATCTGTAATATTGTCGCCCGCCTCTCGCCTAGCCTTGGCAAATTCGACAATCAGAATGGCACTCTTCGAGGCCAAACCAATCAGCATCACCAAACCAATCTGCGCATAAAGATTGTTATTGAGGAACGGTAACAGCCACAGAGGTATCAAAGCACCGAACGCGGCAAGCACAACCGACAGGATCACAGATACCGGCGTTGTCCAGCTCTCGTACTGCGCCACCAGGAAGAGGTAGGCAAAGATCAGCGCCAGCGCAAAGATTGCGACGACAAGATTGCCAGCTGCGAGCTGCTGTTGCGCCGTTCCTGTCCAAGTGATGACATAACCCGGCGGCAGAGCTTTCTCCGCAGCTTGCTCAAGGGCAGTGATAGCCTGGCTGCTGCTATAACCTTGTGCCGGGTTCGCCGTAATCGAAGCACTCTTGAAGATGTTGTAGCGCTTGATTGACAGTGGCCCGAGGATCGGCCTCACTTGAACAAGTGTATTGAGCGGAACCATCTCATTGGATGAGCTACGCACATACAGCCGATTAATGTCCTCGATCTGATTTCGGAACCGCCCCTCGGCCTGAATAATCACCCGGTAGACTTTACCATAGAGATTAAAGTCGTTGATGTAGGACGAGCCAAACTGCGCCTGAAGCGTACTGAAAATATCCGAGATCGGCACACCGAGCACCTGCGCCTTGTCGCGGTCGACATCAAGAAACAGCTGCGGAACATTGGCCGAGAACGTACTGAACACCTGTGCCAATTCCGGGCGTTGATTGGCGGCAAAGACCAGGCTTCTTGTTGCGGACGCCAGCTCTTGGGGAGAGCCGCCGGACAGGTCCTGCAGCTCCGCCTCAACACCACCACCGGTGCCCAGACCAATAATCGGCGGCAGCGGAAATGCGAATGCGTTCGCTGATGGTATCGTCGCAAACTTCGCATTCGCCTGTCCCAGGATACTGAACCACTTCTTGTCAAAGCTCGTGCGCTGATCCCAAGGGTCCATGATCAGAATGATGAGCGCGGAGTTCGGTGCTGCACCGGACAAGAGGCTGTACCCTGGAACTGCCAGGATATCACGCACACCGTCAATCTCGCGCAACATCGTCGAGGCACGCTCCGCCACTTCCTTGGTTCGCGACAGCGATGCGCCATCCGGCAGCTGGATGTTGGCCATCAGCGCACCTTTATCCTCAAACGGAAGGAAGCCGGTGGGAACGCGCGCGAACAGCCACCCGGTGGCGGCGACAAACAAAGCAAAGACAGCGAGTGACACGAAGATACGCCGCACCATGGCACTGGCCGCCAGCCCGAAGCGGTCGCGAAACCAGTTAACGACCGCCGAGAAGTATCCGAGCAGTCCGGTCGGGTTCGAGCTTCCCGGCTTCAGGATCAACGCGCAAAGCGCCGGCGCGAGCGTCAAAGCGTTGAGAGATGAAATACAAACGGCCACACTGATGGTGATCGCGAATTGCTGGTAAAGCACACCGGTGATGCCCGGCATAAATGATACCGGAACAAATACGGCCAGCAACACTAGGGTCGTCGCAACAACCGGTCCCGTCACCTGCTCCATCGATTTGCGTGTCGCTTCCCGGACGTCGAGACCTTCTTCGTCCATAACACGCTGCACGTTCTCAACCACCACAATGCTGTCATCGACGACAACGCCAATGGCAAGGATGATGGCAAACAGCGTAATCGTGTTGATCGAAAAGCCGAACAGATAGAGGAACGCAAACGTACCAATCAGCGATACCGGGATCGCCAATGTTGGGATCAGCGTCGAGCGCCAGTCGGCCAGGAACAAGAAAGTCACCGCCACAACCAGCGCAAAGGTCATAAAGAGTGTTGTGACAACTTCCTGCACTGACGCGCGCACGGACAAGGTCGTGTCGTATACAATGTTGTATTCAACATCTGGCGGAAACCGCTTCTCAAGACGTTCAAGCTCAGCGTAAATCTTGTTGGCAACGTCCAGCGCGTTGGCACCCGGTGACTGATAGATCCCGATACCGGCTGCCGGTGCATTGTTCAGTGTCGTTGTCGAGCCATAGTTCTGGGAACCAAGTTCGATCCGCGCAACATCCTTTAAGCGGATAAACGAACCATCAGCATTCGCTCGCAGAACAATATTGCCGAACTCTTCAACTGTTTTGAGTCGGCCCTTGGCCTGGATCGTCAGCTGAAACTGTGACGTCGTATCGTAAGGAGGTGCACCAAGTTGGCCCGCCGTCGCCTGAACGTTCTGGCTCGAAATGGCGTTGGAAACATCCGCCGTTGTCAAGTTCAGTGACGTCAAACGGTCTGGGTCCAACCACACCCGCATACCATAATCAAGCGGACCGAACTGCGAGACACTACCGACACCCTTGATCCGTGCCAGACTGTCCTGGATGTTGATCGTCGCGTAGTTGCTGAGGAACAAGGCATCGCGCGACTGCTTCGGCGACAGCAGCGTAATCACCATCAACAGACTGGATGACTGCTTCTTGGTCGTGACACCGCTTCTCGTCACTTCGGACGGCAATTGCGCGGTCGCGGTGGCGACACGGTTCTGCACGTTGACAGCTGCGATATCGGGATTCGTCCCGACCTCGAACGTCACGGTCAACGTATAGGTGCCGTCGTTATTGCTGTTCGACGACATGTAGAGCATGTCATCAACGCCATTGACCTTGTTCTCGATGGGCGACGCTACGGACTGCTCGACAGCGGTCGCGTTCGCGCCTGTGTAACTCGCAGTTACCTGCACCTGTGGTGGCGCAACATCGGGAAACTCTTCAACGGGCAGGACATTCAGCGCAATGAATCCCGCGAGCGAGATAACAACTGAAATGACCAGCGCGAATTTCGGGCGACTGATAAAAAAGGCCGAGAACATGGTTGCCTCTCTGGAACGCGTTAGGACGCTTGGACCGGCTTGACCACCATGGTCGGTCGAACCTTTTGAATGCCGTCAACGATCACGCGCTCGCCGGTGGCCAGACCATTGGAGACAACCCAGTCAGTCTCCACTTGCCGCTTTGCCGTGATACGCCGAACCTCCACCTTGTTCTCACGGTCGACCACCAGCACAAAGTAGCCTTCACTGTCACGCTGCACAGCGACCTGCGGCACAACAATCGAGCGCTCCGTTTTCTTCGGGCGAATAACGACCGTCACAAATTGCCCTGGAAGCAGAACGCCTTTTGGGTTGGGGAACTGCGCTCGCGCCGTGATGGTGTCGGTGCTTTGATTGACATCAGGCGAAAGGTAGTTGAAGGCGCCAGGAAGGTTGTAGTTGGTACCGTCCGACAAGCGAAGGAAAGGGGCAACCGGCGGGTTCTTCAGATCGATACCGCGCTTGCGGGCGTCAATCATCTGCTTTTCGCTGACACCGATCGTAACGTAGACCGGGTCAATACTCGTGATTGTCGCCATTGGATCGCTGGTCGTCGTGACCAGGTTCCCAACACTATAGTTGGATGTGCTGATCTTTCCGTCGATTGGACTGTCGATCGTCGTGTAACCAAGATCAAGCTCGGCCGCCCGCAACGCAGCCTGCGCCTTCAGCACATCTGCTTCGGCCGAAAGCTTGCCAGCGCGCGATTCATCCAAGGATGCTTCGGAAACGACATTCCGGCCTTGCAGCGAACTCTTGCGCTTGAAGTCCGCTTCGGCATTAACAAGCTTGGCCTTAGCACTAATCAGTTCGGCCTTGCGCTGGTCGACGACAACCTGATAGGGCGCCCTTTCAATCTCGAAGAGAACCTGCCCCTTCTTAACGGTGCGTCCTTCGATGAAGTTTCTTTTCTCAAGGATGCCGGATACACGAGCCCTGATCGACACCGTATCGACGGCCACCACTCGGCCAACGTATCGGAACTCGGGCGTGACATCTTTTTCTTCGATGGTCTGCACGATCACACTTGGCAAAGCACCGCCGGCCTTTTGTGCCATGACGGAAATCGATGACAATGAGACGAAGGTGAGAAGAGCGAGTATCAGTCTGGATGGAGTTTTCCATACACTACGCATTGGCGATGCATCCCCTACATGATCTACTGATCTTGCGCCGAATATCCACGGAATGCCTAGCCATTGCAATAAATTCTTAGGCAGACTGAAAAAGCAGAGACAACGGAAGAACAAGTGGACGTATTTACACAAATCCTCTTTGGCAGTTTTTGCCTTGGCCTGAGTTCAATCATCCATATCGCGGTCCTACTGGCAGCAATTTCAGTCCTGCGCCTGATCCACTACCACGTTGGCGAAAACCAATTTCTCAAACCGGCACTCCTCTTGGCGACGGCTCTTGCGGCAGTGGTCTTTGGTCACACTGTCCAAGTATGGTTGTGGGCCGCTGCATTCATGATCAATGGCGCCTTGCCGACGCTGGCCGACGCGATCTACTTTTCACTCGTGACATATACGACGGTTGGCTATGGCGACGTCACGGTCGGTCCGGAAACGAGAATCTTCGGCGCCATGGCTGCCGTAACCGGCGTTTTGAACTTCGGCCTCAGCACCGCATTTCTAGTCAGGTTAATCGCCAAGCTCTGGCCCAACGACGTGGAGCGCGGCTAGGTCTGTTGCAATGAGGCAATGTGCAGACACTAGGCTCCACCTTAAACCTAATATTCTGAGGAGAGGAATGGCATGGCACAAACCGAGCATGACGGAGTAATGGTCGTCAGTCCGGGTGAGACTTATGTCGGCAAGCAGGGGTTCACCTACGGCGCAGGCGCCTCGCAAGAAACAGTTGGTGCCCGACAGGTTTGCATGAACGTTCTACCCATGCCGCCCGGCGCCGTTGCCAAGGCCCACTACCACGAACAGATCGAGACGATAGCCTATCTGCTGGAGGGAGACTGCACCGTCTATTACGGCGAAGGCCTTGCCAAACATGTAGCCGTCCGCCAAGGCGAGCAGTGCTTTGTCGATGCCGACGTCCCGCATGCGCCGCGCAACGAAAGCGGCAAGCCTTGCACCTGGATTGTTGTGCACTCTTCGGGGAGCGATCAGGATGGCATTGTCCTGCTACCCGAACTCGATGAAGAACTTGCCGAAAGACTTGGCTCTTGAGCAACCGTCCTTTCAACTCGGATAGCAACATTCACCCAATTTGGCCGCACCTGCCTTCAAGTTTGGTAGAGCCGGGATGTAGTCACGACAGGCAACAATCATGTCCCTAGCATTCGACGAAGCGCGCGTACGCGCAGCGCTGAAAAAGTCCTGGTCGTCTCAAACCGCGATCCAGTGGACAAACGAGAACCCCGCGTCCGGCCAATGCAATGTCACAGCCGCAGTTATCTTCGACTTGTTTGGTGGTGAAATCCTGCGCACCCAGTTGCCGGGAGTGTGGCACTACTACAATCGCATCAATGGTGTCAGGCTTGATCTAACAGACAGCCAGTTCTCTGCACCCGGTGCACTGTTCGACGCACCCGAGCGCTACGATGATGAAGTCAGTGACAAAGCTTCGGCGATGACAAACATTCCCGCCGCCGAATACGACACTCTCCTGTCGGCTTTGCAACGCGAACTCGCTGCAACAAGCAACGGGCCACAATAGACGGTACTGCCTTACAAACTCCGCGCCACAATCTCGCGCATGATCTCATTGGTGCCGGCATAGATCCTATGCACGCGCGCGTTGGTGTAAGCCCGTGCGATTGGAAACTCCATCATATAGCCGTAGCCACCAAAGAACTGCAGGCACGTATCCAGCACCTTCTGCTCGAGTTCCGTCATCCAGAACTTCGCTCCAGCTGCCGTTGGCACATCAAGCTTACCTTCCAGATGCAGCTCCAGGCATTTGTCGGCAAACGTCCGAGCAATGGCAATCTCAGTCTTAAGTTCAGCCAGTTTGAAACGAGTATTCTGGAACGAGATAATCGGTTTACCGAAGGCCTTGCGGTCGGTTGTGTAGTCGATCGTCCACTTCAGCGCCGCTTCCATCGTCGCAACGGCACCCATCACAACGATCAGCCGCTCTTGCGGCAACTCATCCATCATCGCCGCAAACCCGCGACCTTCCTTACCAAGTAGGTTGGACGGCGGCACCCGCACATCATCGAAGAACAGTTCCGCCACGTCCTGCGCTTTCTCGCCCATCTTCTCAAGCTTCTTGCCGCGCGAGAACCCGGCCCGCTCGGTCTCAACCATCACCAGGCTGACACCCTTTGCGCCCTCGTTCGGATCGGTCTTGCAAGCGACCATGACAAGATCGGCCATCTCGCCATTCGTGATGAAAGTCTTGGCACCATTGACGACAAGCTCGTTGCCTTCACGATAAGCCGTCGTGCGAATGGATTGGACATCACTCCCGGTGCCTGGCTCCGTCATGGCGATCGAAGCGATGGACTCGCCACTAGCCATTTTCGGCAACCACTGCCGCTTCTGCTCCTCGGTGCCATAGTGCAGGATATACGGTGCCACGATCTCGGAATGCAGTGTGTAGCCAGGCGCTGCGAAGGCTCGCGCCGCCAACTCCTCAATGATGATCGCAGCTGTTCGAAAATCTCCTCCGACCCCGCCGTACTCTTCCGGCATGGTGGTGAGAAGAAGCCCTTCTTCGCCGGCCTTGCGCCAGACCTCGCGACTAACCCGCCCGTCCTTTTCCCACTGCGCATAGTGTGGCGCCACCTCACGATCGAGAAAGGCTGCGACCGAGCGGCGAAACAGTTCATGTTCCGGTTCAAAGACCGTGCGTGGAATGTCCAAGGCTCAGCTCCATATGCATGTTGCTTCGATTTCCATTGCACGCACTTTGCCGGAATTCAGTCCAAATCCAAGTGGGCAGATCGAAGCCCATGCGATATCAGCCCGCGGCGTTGTCCTCGGTGCTATGTTGGCGACGAACCAGCTAAACGGAGACACTGATGTATTCAGGATCCCACGCAACGAACCTCGCTGACAGACCCGCATTCATTATGGCGAGCACTGGCGAAGCTGTGACCTATGCCGAACTTGAGGCACGATCTAACCGCCTCGCCCATCTCTTGCGTGCCGAAGGCCTCGATCGTGGTGACCACTATGCCGTCTTTATGGAGAACAACGCCCGCTTCATCGAATGCTGTGGGGCCGGCGTGCGCTCAGGCCTCTATTACACGTGCATCAACTCCTTCCTGACACCAGAGGAAGTCGCCTACATCATCAACAATTCGCAATCGAAGATCCTGATTACCTCCCAGCAGAAATGCGATGTGGCGCTGAAAGCACTGAAGCACTGCCCCGACATCAAACTCTGTTTGATTGCCGACGCACCAAGCGATGGCGACCAGATCATCAATCTCGACGACGCAACGGCACCCTATCCGGTAACACCAATCCCAGATGAAACTCTCGGCACCGCCATGCTCTATTCATCTGGCACGACAGGGCGCCCTAAAGGAATTCTTCGGCTGTTACCGGACCTCCCTCCGAACGGGTCAACGCCATACACATCCTTCATCGCCGGCGCGTGGCAGATGCGCGATGACATGGTCTATCTTTCGCCGGCACCGCTCTATCACGCAGCACCACATGGCGGCGTCAGCCTGACAATCAGACAAGGCGGCACCGCCATCATCATGGAGCGATTTGATCCAGAACGCTTCCTGCAGCTGATCGAAGAATATCGTGTGACGCACACACAACTGGTCCCAACGATGTTCTCGCGTTTGCTCAAACTGCCCGAGAGCGTCCGCAACAGGTACGATGTCTCAACATTGGAGATTGCCATACATGCTGCCGCGCCCTGCCCCGCTCCCGTCAAGGAACAGATGATCGAATGGTGGGGCCCAGTGATCTACGAGTATTACGGCGCCACAGAAGGTCTCGGTTTTGCCGATTGCACAACGGAAGAGTGGATGGCCCACAAAGGAACAGTCGGTCGTGTCAGGTTTGGCGAACTCACCATCCTCGACGATGAGTTTCAGCCTTGTCCAACCGGCGTACCGGGCAAACTGTGGTTCAAGACCGCCGAGCCATTTGAGTACTTCAACGATCCAGAGAAAACATCCGAGTCGCGCACTCCGGATGGTACCATGACAACGGTTGGCGATATCGGCTATCTCGACGACGATGGCTATCTGTACCTGACCGATCGTGCCTCGTTCATGATCATCTCGGGCGGCGTCAACGTTTACCCGCAGGAAGCCGAGAACCTTCTTATCACGCATCCCAAAGTTGCCGATGCAGCCGTGTTTGGCGTGCCCAACGCCGACCTCGGAGAGGAAGTCAAAGCCATCGTCCAATTGATGCCGGGTGAAGTTGGCAACGCGACAATGGCCGACGATCTCATAGCATTTTGCAAGGCCCATCTCGCCAGCATCAAGTGTCCAAGGTCCATAGATTTTGAAGCGGAACTGCCGCGCTCAGCAACCGGGAAACTTTACAAGCGCGTGTTGCAAGATCGCTATTGGCCGGCGAGGTAAACTGGGTCGGCTTGGAACAGAGCTTGCTTAGCCAAGTGGTACTGGTGAACACACACTATTTGACATTAGTTAACCCTGTCCACGTTAACCGAGTATCCTTCGGACAGATAATAGAGCGCGCACTTTCATGCCTCTTAACCCGAAAAGCCTCATCTCAGTTGCGATTGTCCTGTTCGGCATGGTGTTGGCCGCCTGGACGTGGAGAGCCTTTCAGTCCGGCTACATCATTACAACCTGGAGTAGTGGCAAGCCAGTTCTCTGCAGAGGACGCGTTCAAAAAGCCTTCCCAACGTTTTGGCGGAATATCGGTGCCCGACAACTGCTCAGTGGCGAATCTTACTTCATCAACGCTCAACAGCGACATGACAATCAATTGATCAACCTCAGCCTCCATTCTTGTAAGGCCAGCACCGAGGATCGCTTGATTTGCAAAACAGAACGCGCAGTCTCGGAGATCGGACTAACTCGAGGCGCAGAAATTGAGATCAAAACTTCAGAGATCACGAACTGGACCTATACTCGGCATCACAAGTATCATCGCGGCTGCAGCCTTCTGAGATCCATTGGAATGAGACATTGCGAAAGTGCAGCTCGCTCCAACTTCTTTTCAGAATTCGTCCGCAATGCTATCAGGCGCGATCCTGCTGCCTTCAAACACACCCTTGATGTCAGATTGAACGACAACGATCTCTTTGGCGGAACACAGCCGCTCGAGGCGCGACTCGTCAGATGTCGGAGTCAGGCAAGCGCCGCCATTGCCTGCGAAATTGATAGCGCACCACCAGAGACCGGATTGAACCCCGGCGACCGCTACGACGTCGATGTCCGCAACGTTGTGAGTTGGAGGTATAGAATCGGCCAGCAACAGTTTAGCTCTTGCGATGGCGCGCGCGATTTGCGGATCAAAAAAGTCAACTAGCCAGCACTTCCTTCTGTAGCTCTTTGACCATGAGCTATTCTGCTCAACCCGTCGAGCCGGAACAGTCGACCCGACGACGCTACGACCCTAAACAGAAGAAATTCAGCTTGTTGCCGTCGGGATCGCGAATATAACCGCATGACACCATACCATCGAGACGCGGACCGGGGCCGCCTTCATCGGTTGCACCGAGTGAGATGGCTTTATCGTACAACGCTTTCACCTGCGCCGGATCCGTTGCCACAAAGGCCGTCATAGTTCCGTTGCCGGGTTGAGACGCGCCATCGTCCCAGGGCTTGCAAATGCCAAACATTGGCTTGCCACGCTCTAAGCCGAAGAAGATGGCATTGCCGTCTGGACGCACCATGATCTCCTTCG